>JBBSQO010000183.1:0-5075 GCA_038244025.1 Propionibacteriales bacterium | reverse complement strand
GTTGACCCGGCGAGCGGCTGGTCATCGTCCGTCTCCGGTTACTCCTGGCGGCTGTGGTGGGTTGGTGCCGCCCGGTGGGTGGTCCGCGCCGAGAACTGGTGGGTTAGCCGGCGGCAGGCCGCCGGGCCCACCCGGCAGCGGCGGCTCGGGGAACTGACCCGGCGGCAGCTGGGCACCGCCGGCTGGATGCTCGATCTGCGGTGGGGTGGGCTCACCAGGCAGCGCTGGCGGCGGGGTCACCGGCGGGATGGTGGACGGCACCCTGGTGTCGGAGCCGGTCCAGGCCGGCCGCTTCGGCCACAGCCTCAACGGCCTGAAGACCTCGGCGACCTGGTCGCGGTTCAAGGTCTCCTGCTCGAACAGGGCCCGGACCAGCGCATCAAGCACATCCCGGTTCTCGGTCAGGATGTCGAAGGCCTCCTGATGGGCGGTGGTGATCAACCTGGCCACCTCGGCGTCCACCACCGCGGCGACATCTTCGGAGTAGTCCCGGCCGTGGCCCAGGTCGCGGCCCATGAACGGCTCGGCGTCGCCGGTACCGAGCTTGATCGCGCCCAGCCGCTCGGTCATGCCGTACTGGGTCACCATCGCCCGGGCAATGCTGGTGGCCTTCTCGATGTCGTTGCTGGCGCCGGTGGTCGGATCGTGGAAGACCAGCTCCTCGGAGGCCCGACCACCCATCGCGTAAGCGATCTGGTCTAGCAGCTCGCCGCGGGTGTTGGAGTACTTATCCTGTTCCGGTAGCACCATCGTGTAACCCAGCGCCCGGCCGCGCGGCAGGATGGTGACCTTCTGGACCGGGTCGGTGCCTGGTAGTGCGGCGGCAACCAGGGCATGTCCTCCCTCGTGGTAAGCGGTGATCAACTTCTCCCGCTCGTTCATCAGCCGGCTGCGCTTCTGCGGTCCGGCAATGACCCGGTCGATGGCCTCGTCCAGATGCTCATCGGTGATGATCTTGTCATTCTGCCGGGCGGTCAGCAGGGCCGCCTCGTTCAGGACGTTGGCCAGATCGGCACCGGTGAAGCCCGGGGTCCGGCGGGCCACGCCGGTCAGGTCGACCTTGCCCATCGGCTTGCCCTGGGCATGGACCTGCAAGATGGCCAGCCGGCCCTTGAGGTCGGGAGCCTCGACCGAGATCTGCCGGTCAAAGCGGCCCGGCCGCAACAGGGCCGGATCGAGCACATCGGGCCGGTTGGTGGCCGCGATCAGGATCACCCCGCCGCGCACATCAAAGCCGTCCATCTCGACCAGCAGCTGGTTCAGGGTCTGCTCACGCTCATCATGGCCGCCGCCCATCCCGGCGCCACGGTGCCGGCCGACGGCATCGATCTCGTCGATGAAGACGATGGCCGGGGCATTCTCCTTGGCCTGCTCGAACAGGTCACGGACCCGGGACGCGCCGACACCGACGAACATCTCGACGAAATCGGAGCCGGAGATCGAATAGAACGGCACTCCGGCCTCACCGGCGACCGCACGGGCCAGCAGCGTCTTGCCGGTGCCGGGGGGACCGTACAGCAGCACACCCTTGGGGATCTTGGCCCCGACCGCCTGGAACTTGGCCGGCTCGGCCAGGAACTCCTTGATCTCCTCCAGCTCCTCGATCGCCTCCTCGACCCCGGCGACATCGATGAAGGTCGTCTTTGGGGTGTCCTTGTTGGCGATCTTGGCCTTGGACTTGCCGAACTGCATGACCTTGTTGCCGCCACCCTGGACGGAGTTGATCAGGAAGAAGAACAGCACACCGATGATCAGGAAGGGGATCAGCGTGCCGAGCAGTGAGGAGAAGAAGCCGGGCGTGGGGTTCTCGCCGTTCCACTTGTCCAGCGTCTTGTTGGCGTACCGCTTGTTCAGCTGTTCGATCAGCTGGTCGGACTGGTTGCCCACCCAGACCGCCTGCAG
This sequence comes from Propionibacteriales bacterium, assembly GCA_038244025.1. Lineage (GTDB taxonomy): Bacteria > Actinomycetota > Actinomycetes > Propionibacteriales > Propionibacteriaceae > Microlunatus. The sequence continues at coordinate 3,173 of JBBSQO010000183.1, read as the reverse complement.
CTTGGTGTCCGCCTTGTCCTTCTTCTCAACCCGGATCTGCTGGTCACCGTCAATCAGGGTGACCTGCTTCAACGGTTCCTTGCCGTTGATCAGAGTCACCACCTCTGAGGTGGGTACGTCCTGGTAGCCTCCTGCCTTGCCGGCGAAGTCGACAAGAATGCCGATGGCCACGACGGCGAGGACGATCCACACAATGGGACCGCGGAGTAAGCGCTTAAAATTCATGACCTGCCTAAGACTGACGGGTGGGCCCTATGACCGTACACGCCGGATAGATTAGCCAGCCAATCCAACAGCGCTGTCGGGATCGAGGAGCGCAGCGACTTCCGGCCCTCGCGGCGAGCGATGTCGATGGTCAGCTGTAGATGTGCGGCGACAACGTGGCGACCGCGGTGAGATTGCGATAACGACCGTCGTAGTCGAGCCCATATCCGACCACGAACTCACTGGGGATGTCGAAGCCGACGTAGCTCACCTCCACCGTGTTCTTCAGCGCTTCCGGCTTGCGGAACATGGTCATGATCTTGCAACTGGCCGGCTCCCTGGAAAGCAGGTTGCTCACCAGGTAGGAGAGGGTCAAACCGGTGTCGATGATGTCCTCGACGATGAGCACATGGCGGCCGGAGATGTCGGTGGTCAGGTCCTTGAGGATCCGGACCACGCCCGAGGACTGGGTGCCAGAGCCGTAGGAGGAAATGGCCATCCAGTCCATCTCACAGTGGATCTGCATCGCCCGGGACAGGTCGGCCATCACCATCACCGCGCCGTTGAGCACCCCCACAAGCAACAGGTCCTTGCCCCGATAGTCGGCGTCAATATCGGCTGCGACCTCCGCCAACCGGTCGGCGATCTGGTCGCTGGTGTACAAAACACGGGTCAGATCAGCCTTAATGTGCGTGTCATCCACGGGGTCAGCCTGCCACAGCCTGCAGCTGGTCCGCACTGCGGATCACCCGCAGCCCGTCGATATCGATGCCCCGCTGGCCGTGCCAGTCGAAGACAAGCGTCTCGACCGCATCGACATGGGTGCACGTTGGCTGGCGGGCGCCCCGGCCGATGAGCCATAGCCGCAGGGCCCGTCGCCGTACGGCCGGATGCAGGGTCAGCAAGCCAGCCACCGCCAGGAAGCCGGGCTTGGCGGAATCGCTGTCGGAGTGTGGCGATCCCGACGGAGCGCCGGCTGCTAGCCTGCTCAGGAAGTCGCTCGCCAGGGAGTCGAGCAGGTCGGCATCATCGCCGGCCAGCCGAGCCGTCCGGGCCAGGGCTTCGGCGACTCCGGGACCCAGCTCGGTTTCCAGCACCGGCAGTACCCGGTGCCGGACCCGGACCCGGGCAAACGACGGATCGGCGTTGTACGGGTCCTGCCACGGGGTCAGCCCCAGCTCCGCGCAAGCCCGGGCCGTAACCTCACGGCGCAGGCCCAGCAGCGGGCGCAGGTAGTGGTCGCGGCGGGTTGCCATGCCCGCCAGCGACCGGGTGCCGGAGCCACGAGCCAGACCGAGCAGCACCGTTTCGGCCTGGTCGTCCAAGGTGTGGCCAAGCAAGATCATCCCGCCGGTCCGCATCGCCAGCTGATCAAGAACCCGGTAGCGCGCGGCCCGGGCTGCCGCCTCCACACCCTGGCTGCCAGCGTCGACCCGCACCCGGCTGACCTCGATCTGGCTGATCCCCAGGGTGCCGAGCGCGGCAGCGGCCGCGTCGGCGACCCCGGCCGAGCCGGGCTGCAGAGCATGATCAACGACGACGGCCTGACAGTCGGTCTGCTGCCGGCACGCTACCTGCAGTGCCCCGGCCGCCAGCGCCACCGAGTCCGGCCCGCCGGAACAGGCCACTACCATCGGCCCTGGTGCAGGTGACCCGGCAGCAGCCAGAGCCCAGGCCGCACTGACTGCCTGGCTGACCTGCAGGGTGGCGGGGCCTAAGGCTCGCTTCGCCATCCGGGTTCGTCACCTGCCAGTGTTCCGGCCGGCTGTGTTCCCACCGGCTGACTGCCGGGGACCCGGTCCAGCCAGAGTTGCGCATTGGCGATTTCTTCCATGCTGGGCAGCGTTTCTGGGGAGCCGAATACCTGGTTCAGCCCGGCCATGCCGACCTGGTCGATCACTCGCCGGCAGAAGGCGGCCCCATCACGGTACTGGCGCATCTTGGCATCCAGTCCCAGCAGCCTGCGGATGATCTTGTCAAAGCCCTGGCCCTGTCGGCGGACGTTGAACCGGGCCCGGATCGTGGCCACGCTGGGGATCACCTCGGGGCCCACCTGGTCCATCACCACATCGGCATGTCCCTCCAGCAAGGACATGATGGCGGTGATCCGATCGACGTCGACGCGTTGCTCGGGAGTCTGGACCAGATCGATCAGCGAGACCTCCTGCTCACCACGGATGCCGCTGGCGACGGTTCTGGTGGCCCGGCGGACCATCTCCACCAGGGCCGCGCTGTCAAGCTCCGTCCGGGCAACGATGCCCGAGATCCGGCTCCGCAGATGGTTCCGCAGCCAGGGCACCGCGGTGAACTGCACCCGATGGGTCTCTTCATGCAGGCACACCCACAACCGGAAGTCGGCAGCATTGACACCGAGCTCGCGCTCGACGTGGACGATGTTCGGGGCGACCAGCAACAACCGGCCACCCGGCTCACCCGGGGCGCCGGGATAGAACGGGTCGAACTGACCGAGAACCTTCGACGCCAGATAAGACAGCAGCGCGCCAACCTCAACGCCGGTCATCCGAGAGCCAACCTTGCTGGTCACCGAAAGCGGGTCAGGGGCGCCCTTGCCCTCCCCTTCGGCTTCGTTCTTCCCGGCTTGTTGCAGCTTCCCGGCCTGCTGCAGCTTCTCGGCCAGCGGGGCCAAGATGTCGGCGAAGGCGTCCACATTGGCCTGGATCCAGCCCGGCCGGTCGATGATCAATACCGGCGCCGAGGAGCTGGGCGCCCGCAACCCGGTCACCTCGGCGACCTGGGCCTCGGCCCGGATCGCACAGTCCCGCAGTGACGCGACCACGTCGGCTGCCCCGGCAGCGGTGATCTCCGGCCCGGGCTTGACCAGTCGCCGGCCGGTGGCCAGCGCCAGCTTCCAGTCGACCATCGGGGGATTACTCATGTAGCGACTCTATCCGCAGGCTAGGCGGCGGCTCAGCGCGCATCACATCAAGCCTCGGTCCTACCTGCAGCCG
>JBBSQO010000182.1:0-5080 GCA_038244025.1 Propionibacteriales bacterium | reverse complement strand
TTGAACACTCGTTATCAACGGACAGTTTGGAGGGTCTCGCTTCATGGGGAGCAGAAGAACCCATCCCGAGAGACGTTCTATTGGATCCATGGATTATGCGGCAGAGGTTGACGGCGCCCACCCTCGGGTCACCCTGCGAAATCGCTTTGTGGGTGGTGGGCTCCGTTGCGGGCCCAGCTCGCGGCGACTCTTCCTTCCAGGCTGATGAGATGGGGCGTTCTGCGTTGCGGTCGTTGGCCCTGCCGGTGACTCGTGGCCACTTCGACTCAGGCGACCAGCTTGATCTGGGCCAAGGTTGACGTCCTTGCCAACATGGTCGCGTTCGTGAGGTCGACGAGTTTGCGTTACCCCACGCGACGGTCTATCTCAGTGGCCCACTCGAAGTGTCCACCAACTGCAGACTCAACCCGGGATGGGCACGATGTTGACCTACGCGCCGTGATCAATACCCTTCGGCAGCCGGGCGGGGTCCCACCCCAGCTCGGAGATCGCTGTGCTGAAGGCATAGCGATCCGTCATGCCGCCGACATAGGCGACCGCGGCATGGATGGCCGTCTCGTCGCCCGGGTCGGCCGCCGCCGGCTCCGGTAGCCGGAATGGGATCTCGGCATAATGCTCAACCAGGGCACGGAGTACGTCGACGACCTGGCGGGACTGGGACAGCGAGTCCGGCCGGGTGTAGATCCGTTCGTAGTTGAAGCGCCGAAGTGCCGCGAGCGCCTCGGCCTCCGTGGCCGCCATGCCGACCTCGCCGCGTGCCGTCATGGTCCGCACCACGGCCCGGACGAAGGTGCCGATCTGCTGCCGCCGGGTGTTGCCGCAGACCGCCGCTAGGTCGGCCGGAACCTCATCCAGGGTGAGGATGCCACTCCGGATGGCGTCCTCAAGATCATGGGCACAGTAGGCGATCCGGTCCGACCAGCTGACGATCTCGCCTTCCACCGTGGCCGGCGCCGGCCGGGACCAGGAGTGGTTGCGAATCCCGTCCAGTGTTTCGGAACATAGGTTGAGCGGCTTCAGCACCACATCGGCTCCCCAAGGTCCGTGGTCGTAACCCTCACTGATGAACGGGTCAAAGGCATCCTCGCTGGCATGGCCGCCGGGCCCATGGCCGCAGTCATGTCCCAGCGCGATGGCATCGGTGAGCGCCACGTTGACACCGGTGGCCCGGGCAATCGAGGTGGCTACCTGGGCCACCTCGAGGGCATGGGTGAGGCGGGTCCGCTGGTGGTCGGTGGGATAGACCACTACCTGGGTCTTGCCGGCCAGGCGCCGGAACGCGGTCGAGTGCACGATCCGGTCCCGGTCCCGTTCAAAGCAGGTGCGCTCATCATCGGGTTCCTCGGCCCGCGCTCGACGACCGGCACCCTCAGCCAGGGTCGCGCCGGGACGTAACAGCCGAAACTCGATCTCCTCCCGGGCGACCCGGCCGATGGGAAAAGCCGGCTGCAGCCTGACATGTGAGGTGCGATGCGCCCGCACCAGCCCGTCCTGCCCGTGGCCGGTCATCGTGGTGGCCCAGGCCCGGGCGCGAGGCGAGAGGTCCTCAGCCACCCGAGGTACCAATCTCGGCCAGCGCGAGATCGAGGTCTGCGCCACCGCGGTCGTCCAGCCAGCCCTCGGGTACGATCACCCGCTCCCGGGGAGCCCCTTGCCGCCCCCGCGGTGCGCCCAGCTCGGTGACCGGGAACGGTACGTCCGGGTCGAGCTGTTCCAGCTGCTGATCAAGTTGGGCAAATGAGGAGACCAGCCCCAGCCCACGGCGGATTTCGCTGCCTACCGGGAATCCCTTGAAATACCAGGCCATGTGCTTGCGCAGGTCGGTTAGGCCATGCTGCTCAGAGGACAGACCAGCCAGCAGCTCGGCGTGCCGGCGCACCATGGCGGCCACCTGGCCCAGGGTCGGCAGGGTACGGGTCTGGCGGCCGGCGAACGCATCAGCAAGATCACGAAACAACCAGGGCCGGCCAAGACAACCACGTCCGATCACCACCCCATCGACACCGGTCGCCTCAACCATCCGCAAGGCATCCGCCGCCTCCCAGATATCGCCGTTCCCGAGCACCGGGATGTTCACCGCGTCAGCTAGCTCGGCAATCGCCTCCCAGTTGGCCGACCCGGAGTAGGCCTGCTGGGCCGTACGACCATGCAGGGCGATGGCGGCACAACCGGCGTCCTCGGCAATCCGGCCGGCATCGAGGAACGTTAGATGTCCGGGATCGATGCCCATCCGGGTTTTCATCGTCACCGGCACGCCGTACCGCTGGCCGGCCTGCACGGTGGCGCGCAAGATCATCGCCAGTCGGTCCCGCTTCCAGGGCAGTGCTGCCCCGCCGCCCTTGCGGGTGACCTTCGGCACCGGGCAGCCGAAGTTGAGGTCGACATGCCCGACACCATGCTCGTTGCACAAGATCTCGGTCGCCTCGGCCATCGTGTCCGGGTCCACGCCGTACAGCTGGACCGACCGCACCACCTCTCCCGGGTCGAACTGCAGCATCGACATCGTCTTCCGGTCCCGCTCCACAATCCCCCGGGAGGTGATCATCTCGCAGACATACAGCCCCGCCCCCTGCTCCCGGCAGAGCTGCCGGTACGCCGCATTGGTGATCCCCGCCATCGGCGCCAGCACCACCGGCGTCGGCACCTCAACAGACCCGAGCCGGAGACCCTGCCCGCGAACTGCCACCTGCGTAGGCGCTTCCAAGGATCCGTGCTGGCTCGGACGCTGGACTACCCGACCCACAGGCGTAGGCGCTTCCAAGGATCCGTGCTGGCTCGGACGCTGGACTACCTCGCGGCCCACGGGCGTAGGCAAGCCCAGGGTGTCGTGACCCGCCGCCGAGTCCTGATCTTTGGGGATCGGATGCTCGGCGTGGCGGGTCTGGCGGGAGCCTCGAGCTCTGGTGAGGAAGTCAGCGTGTCCGCCCATGTCCGAGCTCGGCGCGGATGGTAGCCGAGCATCCGATCCCCAAAGATCAGCACGGACAGAATAGGGACGAGACATCGAGGCTCAGCAACCCACCAGTCGAACGGCGAGGTAGTCCTGCACCTGGTCCAGCGCGATCCGCTCCTGTTTCATGGTGTCTCGCTCGCGGACGGTGACCGCATCGTCGTCGAGGGTGTCGAAGTCGACCGTGATGCAGAACGGCGTACCGATCTCGTCCTGGCGCCGGTAACGGCGGCCGATCGCCTGGGCGTCGTCGAAGTCGATGTTCCAGCTCTTGCGCAGCTGGGCGGCCAGGTCCCGCGCCTTCGGCGACAGGGCCTCGTTGCGGGACAGCGGCAGCACCGCGGCCTTGACCGGGGCCAGCCGGGGATCAAGCTTGAGCAGCACCCGCTTGTCCACGCCGCCCTTGGTGTTCGGCGCCTCGTCCTCGGTATAGGCATCCACCATGAAGGCCATCAGCGAGCGGGTCAGCCCAGCGGCCGGCTCGATCACGTACGGCACCCAGTGCTCACCCTTGGCCTGGTCAAAGTAGGACAGATCGGCACCGGAGTGCTTGCTGTGGGTCTTCAGGTCAAAATCGGTCCGGTTAGCGACGCCTTCCAGCTCACCCCACGCCGAGCCGATGAAGCCGAACCTGTACTCGATGTCGACCGTGCGGGTGGAGTAGTGCGACAGCTTCTCCTTCGGGTGCTCGAAGAGTCGCAGGTTGTCCCGGTCGATACCGAGATCGACATACCAGTCGGTCCGGGTGTCGATCCAGTACTGATGCCACTCCTCATCGGTGCCCGGTTCGACGAAGAACTCCATCTCCATCTGCTCGAACTCCCGGGTCCGGAAGATAAAGTTGCCCGGCGTGATCTCGTTACGGAAGGACTTGCCGACCTGGCCGATGCCGAACGGCGGCTTCTTGCGGGTCGCATTCACTACCTGGGCGAAGTTCACAAAAATACCTTGCGCCGTCTCAGGTCGCAGATAGTGCAGGCCGGAGTCGTCCTCGATCACGCCGAGGTGGGTCTTGAGCATCATGTTGAACTCGCGGGGCTCGGTCCACTGGCCGCGGGTGCCGCAGCTGGGGCAGGGCAGCTCGCTCATGCCTTCCGGCGCGCGACCCTTGCGGGCTTCGAAGTCCTCCTCCAGATGGTCGGCCCGGAAGCGCTTGTGGCACGACATGCACTCGGTCAGCGGGTCGGTGAAGACGCCGACGTGGCCGGAGGCCACCCAGACCTCACGTGGCAGGATGACGGAGGAGTCTAGGCCGACGACGTCATCACGACCGTTGACGACCGACTTCCACCACTGCCGTTTGATGTTCTCCTTCAGCTCAACACCGAGGGGCCCGTAATCCCAGGCAGAGCGGGTACCGCCATAGATCTCGCCGGCGGGAAAGACGAACCCGCGGCGCTTGCACAGGCTGATGACTTCGTCGAGACGGCTCTTCGGGGCCACGGGGACAACTCCAGACAAATCAATGGGCAACGGGTCAAGGGGATGGGCAATCGGGTCAATCGGCAATAGGGCAGCTGAGCGGACACCCAGCTGGCGCCCGTCATTTGCCGGTACGAGGTTACCGCCCCTGCTCACCCGGCCCGGTTCGTGGCTGGTTATTACCGACCAGGTCGGCATCATCATAGGCTGACGGCTCGTCGACCGCGAGGGACAGCAGCGGCACCACCACCATCTTCGACTCATCCCCCTGCAACGCCCGCCGGTATGACCCGACGTTCTGCCACCGGCTGGTGATGGTCCACAGTTCCGGCTGATCCAGGTTGCGACCGAAGTCCACCGAGACACATCCGGGCCGCTCCCGCAGCAACCGGATGGCATCGTCGGCCTGGGCAACGAACCCCAACGTTTGGGCTTCTGGCACGCGGAACCGGTTCAGCACGATCACCCGATCATGTTAACGGCTGCCGAGGCGGGAGCCGCGGTGGCGTCAAGCGGTGCTCGGAGCGGGCGGCGGGCGGGTGGTCAGCCAAACGAGTCCGATCGAGGCCAGTGTCTGTTACGGCGATGATGCTCGGGAGAATCAGGTGGTTGTGCGCCAGCATGCTCGCATCACTGGCCAGTATTGCGGGCAGGTGTTGTGGGAATCCGTGCAGTCGTGGAGCTAGACCGTGCCTCGTGCGCTTGGCG
>JBBSQO010000181.1:0-5083 GCA_038244025.1 Propionibacteriales bacterium | reverse complement strand
GTCCTTTCCTGCCTCACCGGACAGGTCTTAAAGGTTGGTAGTTCACCCGAGGTTATCAGCAGCCGGGGCCCGTGCGGCACCGGTTTCATCTTCGTCCGCCGCTCCTCAAGAATGAGGTGCCTCTTATCAGCGCCAGTGCCCTGACCGACATCGCTGGTTCTCCATCAGGTGGGAACGGAACGCTGAGCGAAAGCCGGTCTGGATAGTTGTGCAATGCAAGTTAAATCAGTAGAGTGATTGTCCTTTGCCTGAAGCTGGCTGCGGAGATTGCCAAGCTGGAACGTGACCTGGCCGGCTACCGGCCACGCTAGGCAGCCGGCGAGGTCATGGCCGGATCAGGAAGCGATCTTGGTCGACACAACGTGGGCAAGTACGCCGTTCACGAATGACGGCGACTCATCGGTGGACAGGTCACCGACCAGCGCCAGTGCCTCACTGACGGCCACCGCGTCAGGCACCTGCAGGTAGTCGATCTCCCGCACGGCGATCCGAATGGCGTTCCGGTCCACCCTCGGCATCCTGGGCAGGGACCAGCCAGATACCAGGCAGGCCGCAATCCGGCCATCGATCTCCGCCCGGTTGGCCTGCACCCCCTGCACCAGGGTGGTGGTGTACTCGCGGATCGGCGGGTCGGCGTCGGCCGATCGCTCGGCCAGGGTATCCAGCGGGTCGGTGCCGCGGAGCTCGGACTCAAACAGGATATCCAGGGCTCGCTTGCGGGCCTTGCCCCGTGCGGACACAGTCGCTCAGCTGCCGATCCGGCCGAGGTAGTCACCGGTCCGGGTGTCCACCTTGACCTTCTCGCCATTGACGATGAACAACGGCACCTGGACCTGCACCCCGGTCTGCAGGGTAGCCGGCTTGGTGCCGCCGGTGCTCCGATCGCCCTGCAGTCCGGGCTCGGTGTAGGTGACCTCGAGCTCGACGGAGGCCGGCAGCTCGATGTAGAGCGGGTTCTCCCGATGGATAGCAATCGTGGCCAGCTGTTCCTCCAGCAGATAGTCCTTGGCATCACCGACCACCTCGTCGGGGATGGTCAGCTGGTCATAGGTGGCGGTGTCCATGAAGACGTAGCCAGCACCATCGTGGTAGAGGTACTGCATGTCGCGCCGGTCCACCTGGGCGGTGTCTACCTTGGTGTCGGAGTTGAAGGTCTTGTCCACGGTCTTGCCCGACAGCACATTCTTGAGCTTGGTGCGGACCACGGTATTGCCCTTGCCCGGCTTGTGGTGCTGGAACCAGACCACCGACCAGAGCTGGCCGTCCAGGTCGAGGACCATCCCATTCTTCAAATCGTTCGTCGACGCCACGTGCACCACTCTTTCACCTTCGCCAGATTGAGCCCTCGCGGGCAGCGCCCCAGTGTAACCAAATCCGGGTAACCGAATCCGGATTGTGGAAACTGGTGGTGGTTACTCACACCCGGATCCTGCACGTAGACCAGACCAACCCAGCTCAGACGACCGAGAAGTCGTCCGGCAGCGAGCTGCGTCCGGTCAGCGCCAAGATGACGGTGCTGCCGTGACCGCGGGCGACGGCGATCCGGGCTGCCAGGGTGGCGACGCCTTCGGTGATCTCGTCGGGGAAGTGCGGCGGCTCGAGCCCGGCAGCGTCGGCAACGTCCAGGCTGTGCACCACCAGTTCGAAGGTGCGGGTGGGCAGATAGTTCTTCAGCCACATGCCGCCGACCCCCGTCTGGATCAGCGGGTTGTTGACCGTCTCCACCCGGCTGACCACCCGGTCTCGGAGCCGGCGTACGGTCTCGGCCGGATCGTCACCGAGGGCCGCACCCGCCTGCTGTCCACGCTCGGCCACCGCAGCAGGGTCGGTACGGGCACCAGGCCGGAGAGCGACCAGGAAATAGGTCGCCGGGCTGTGCACCTGCTCCGTCTCGGCCGGCTGGTCAAGATAGCTGTCGACGGTCAGCAGGGCACGGCTGGCGTGGCCGATCAGCGACCGGAGGTCCCAAATCCCCAGTCCCGGACTGTCCAGCTGGTCCTCGCGGACTTGGCTGACCAGCTGGACGAAGGTGTCGGCGGCCGCGGCAAAGGACTGCTTGGGATTCACGGGTCTGAGCGTACCGTCAATCAACATCGTGGAAGCCAGCCGCACAGACTGAACCCAGACTGTGGAAGATGGTGGTGGTTACTCCCACCAGGATCCTCCACATAGTTCAACTGCCGATGAACGGGTCAGCAGCTGACCTCGGCGTAGGCGGCGCGGAGCAGCTCGGTGCTGGGACCGGCCAGGATGGAGGTTTGGGCCAGCCGGTCCAAGATCACGAACCGGAGGGTGGAGCCGCGGGTCTTCTTGTCCAGGGCCATGGTCACCAGCAGATCATCGAAGGCATCAGCCGGGTAGCTGACCGGCAGGCCGACACTGGCGAGCACTCGGGTGTGCCGGTCTGCGGTAGCGGCGTCCAGGTGGCCGGCCAGCCGGGACAGCTGAGCGGCGAAGACCAGCCCAACACTGACCGCCTCGCCATGGCGCCAGCGGTAGTGCTCGCGCCGTTCGATCGCGTGGCCGAGGGTGTGACCGTAGTTCAACAGCTCCCGGCCCACCTCGTTTCGGGTGGAGGTGGCCTCGCGCAGGTCGGCCGATACTGCGGTGGCTTTCACGGCGATGGCGCGCTCGATCAGCTCCCGCAGCACGGCCGAGCCGGGATCCAGCGCGGCTCGGGGATCCTTCTCCACTAGGGCAAGGACCTGAGGATCGGCGATGAAGCCGCACTTGATCACCTCGGCTAGCCCAGAGCGAACCTCAGCCGGCGGTAGCGTCTGCAACAGGTCAAGGTCGCAGAGCACCCCGGCCGGCTCGTGGAAGGCGCCGACCAGGTTCTTGCCGAGGTCGGTGTTGATGCCGGTCTTGCCGCCGACCGCGGCATCCACCATGCCCAACAGGGTGGTCGGGATGGTGATCAGTCGCACCCCGCGAAGCCAGCTGGCCGCGACGAACCCGGCCAGGTCGGTCGTCGCTCCCCCGCCCAGCCCGATGACCGCATCGGACCGGGTGAAACCGACGGCGCCCAGCTCGGACCAGCAGGACACCAGCACCTCGGCGGTTTTGGCCTGCTCGGCATCCGGCACCTGGATCAGATGAACCTCGACGCCCCCGGCAGCGAGATCATCGCGGACCGCAGCTGCTACCCGGTCCAGGGTCTGCGGATGGATCAGCGCCACCCGCCGACTGCCGCCGACCAGCTCACCGATCCTGCTGAGGGCGCCATGGCCGACCGCCACCTGGTAGGGGTGCTCGGCCTCGACAGCAATCAGGGTATCCGTCACGACTGCTCAGCACCCTCGGGTCGGACCAGCACTGCCATGATCAGATCGGCAACCTCTTCGGCGGCCTGCTCATCAGTGTTGAACCGGTACGTCGCGACCTCGTCATACAGCGGAGTCCGCTGGGCCAGCAGCTTGATCAGCCGACCCCGGACATTGCCCAGCAGCAGAGGCCGGGCCGCATTCAGCCCGATCCGGGGCGCCGCCTTGGCGATGGAGACCTGCAGCCAGAGCACGGTATGCCCACCCAACGCCGTACGGATCTGTTCGGACAGCACCGCTCCGCCGCCCAGCGCGATCACTCCCGGTGATCCCAGCTGGGCCATCGTGGTGGCCACCTCCAGGTCCCGGAAGGCCGGTTCCCCGTCATCGGCAAAGATCTCCGCAATGGGTTTGCCGGCCTGTTCCTCGATTCTCCGGTCCAGGTCACAGAAGTCCACCCCGAGCCGGTCGGCCAGCAGCGCTCCGACCGTGGTCTTGCCGGCTCCTGGTGCACCGACCAGGACGATCGTACCGGCGGTTTCGCCGGTCACTGGTGCACCTGCAGGCCACGGCCGGCCAGGTCGGCCCAGTAGCCGTCGTGATTGCGCCGGGTTTCGGCGGCCGAGTCGCCGCCAAACTTTTCCAGGCAGGCCGCGGCCAGCACCAGCGCCACCATAGCTTCGGCCACCACGCCGGCGGCCGGCACCGCGCACACATCCGAGCGTTGATGATGCGCCACGGCTGCCTCGCCGGTGGACGTATCCACCGTGCGCAGGGCCCGCGGCACGGTGGCGATCGGCTTCATCGCGGCCCGGACCCGCAGCACCTCACCGGTACTCATCCCACCCTCGGTACCGCCAGCCCGATGCGAGGCCCGGGCAATGCCGCCGTCCGCCAGCACGATCTCGTCATGGGCCGCGCTGCCCCGTGACCGGGCCAGTTCGAAGCCGTCACCCATCTCGACACCCTTGATTGCCTGGATGCCCATCAGCGCACCGGCCAGCCGGGCATCGAGGCGCCGGTCGGCGTGGACGTGGGAGCCCAGCCCGGGAGGCAGCCCCCAGGCCACCACCTCGACCACGCCGCCCAGGGTGTCACCGGCCTGCTGCGCCGCCTCAACCTCGGCCACCATCGCCGCGCTCGCCTCGGCGTCGAAGCAGCGGACCGGGTCGGCGTCAATCGCATCAAGATCATCCAGGGTGGGCAGCACTCCGTACGGAGCGACGGCCCGCCCGAGCCCGACCACGTGGCTGAGCAGCGTGATGCCGTACGCCTGGGCGAGGAAGTTCATCGCCACCCGGCCAAGCGCAACCCGGGCCGCCGTCTCCCGGGCCGAGGCCCGCTCCAGGATCGGGCGGGCCTCGGCAAAGTCGTACTTCTGCATCCCGGCCAGGTCGGCATGGCCGGGGCGGGGCCGGGTCAGCGGCGCGCCTCGGGCCTGACCCGCCAGCACCTCGGCGGGGACCGGATTGGCCGACATCACGGTCTCCCACTTCGGCCATTCGGTGTTGCCGATCTGGATGGCGATCGGGGCGCCGATCGTTTCACCATGCCGGATCCCGCCCATCAGCGTGACCGCGTCGGCCTCGAACTTCATCCGGGCGCCGCGGCCAAACCCCAGCCGTCGCCGGGCCAGCGCGGTGGCGATGTCGTCGCTGCTGACCTGCACATGCGCCGGCAGGCCCTCCAGAATCGCGGTCAGAGCCTGTCCATGAGATTCCCCCGCAGTGAGCCAACGCAGCATGGCGTCAGTCTTTCATGCACCGGCGCGGCGGCTGAGCTCCGCTCGGCCAGCAGACAGCAGCTTCTCGGCCGGGACC
>JBBSQO010000180.1:0-5089 GCA_038244025.1 Propionibacteriales bacterium | reverse complement strand
TATCGACGTCACCGCCGAGAAGGCCGCCGAGGACCAGGCTTTGGTCCAGCCCCTCAGCAAGCGGCTGACCCGCCGCCAGCTGGTGACCCGCAGGTTCTTCCGGAACAAGACCGCCGTCGTTGGGCTGATCATGCTGGTCGTCCTGGTGCTGCTGGCCGTTGTCGGTCCCTACCTGTCACCGTGGGCCTTCGATGATGTTGACCGGCGCGCCTTCCTCAAGCCGCCCACTGCCGAACACATCTTCGGCACTACCCAGAGCGGTCGCGATGTGCTGGCGCTGACCATGCGCGGCCTGAGCAAATCCCTGCTGATCGGCCTGCTGGTGGCCCTCATCTCCACCACCGTCGCCGCGCTGGTGGGCTCCTTCGCCGCCTACTTCGGCGGCTGGCTGGAGAGGTTCGCCCTGTGGATCATCGACCTGATGCTGGTGATCCCGTCATTCTTCCTGATCGCCATCATCTCCACCGGCGGCCCGAAGGGCAAGTACTCCTGGCTGCTGCTGGTGGTGATGATCGCGGCCTTCGCCTGGGTACTCTCGGCCCGGGTGGTGCGCAGCCTGACCCAGTCGGTCAAAGAGCTCGAATATGTTCAGGCGGCCAAGTTCATGGGAGTGGCGGCACCGAGGATCATCATCCGGCATGTGCTGCCGAACATCTCCTCGCTGCTGATCATCGACGCCACCCTGAACGTCGGCTACGCGATCCTGGCCGAGACGTCGCTGTCCTTCTTCGGCTTCGGCGTCCAGGCCCCGGATACCTCACTCGGTACGCTGATCGGCACCGGTCAGCGGATGGCGACCAGCTTCCCCTGGATCTTCCTGGCACCGTCGGCGTTGCTGGTGGTGCTGGTCCTCAGCGTCAACGCAATGGGTGACGGGCTGCGGGATGCCCTCGACCCGAGCTCGAAATCTGGAGGAACATCGGCATGAGCGTCGACACGGCCCCACAGCCCAAGCTCCGCAAGACCACGTCCGGCACCGTCCTCGAGGTACACGACCTGCACGTCACCTTCCCGAGCGAGGCCGGCCCGGTCCGGGCGGTCCGCGGGTTGAGCTTCGATCTGCAGGCCGGTGAGTCGATGGCCATCGTCGGTGAGTCCGGATCCGGCAAGTCGGTCACCTCACTGGCCATCCTCGGGCTGCATCCGCCCACCGCCCACATCGAGGGATCGATCAAGCTGCACGGGCAGGAGCTGCTGGGACGCAGCGATGCCGACATGTCCAAGATTCGTGGCAACGAGCTCGCGATGGTCTTCCAGGACCCGCTGTCGGCCTTGACCCCGGTCTACACCATCGGCGACCAGATCGTCGAGGGAATCCAGGCCCACCATGACGTCTCCAAAGCCGCGGCCACCAAGCAGGCCGTTGAGCTGCTCGACCTGGTCGGAATCCCCAACCCGCAGCTGCGGGTGAAGTCCTTCCCGCACGAGTTCTCCGGCGGCATGCGCCAACGGGTGATGATCGCGATGGCCATTGCCAACGACCCGGACGTCATCATTGCCGACGAGCCCACCACTGCCCTGGATGTCACCATTCAGGCCCAGGTGCTGGAGGTGCTGAAGAAGGCGCAGCGGGAGACCGGTGCCGCGGTAGTGATGGTCACCCATGACCTTGGTGTGGTGGCCGGGATCGCAGACCGGGTGACGGTGATGTATGCCGGCCGGCCGGTCGAGCAGGGCACCGTGGACGAGATCTTCTACCGGCCGAGGATGCCGTACACCATTGGCCTGCTGGGCTCGGTGCCCCGGCTGGATGCGGCGGAGAAGCAGCCGCTGGCCACGCTGGAAGGCAACCCTCCCTCGGTGATCAACCTGCCGCCCGGCTGCCCGTTCGCGCCCCGCTGCCCGATGGTGCAGCCGGACTGCCGAGAAGCCGAACCGGACCTGTTCCCTACCGAGAGTCCCCGCCACACCGCTGCCTGCTTCTACTCGGACACGATTGCCCAGGGCAACCTGCACTACGCGGACATCTATCCGATACCGGAAATCCCGATATCGGACCTGGTGCGCAAGCCGCGCGAAGAGCGGACCACGGTGCTGAAGCTGGAGGGGTTCAAGCGCCACTATCCCCTGATGAAGGGCGCGGTCTACCGCCGCCAGGTGGGCACGGTCTACGCGGTCGACGGGATTGACCTGGAGATCAAGGAGGGTGAGACCCTCGGGCTGGTCGGCGAGTCTGGCTGTGGCAAGAGCACCACCCTGCTTGAGGTCTTGAACCTGCACCCGCCGACCGGCGGGTCGGTGGTGGTGCTCGGCAAGGATGTCCGGGAGATCACCAAGCGGTCCGAGCGCAAGGCGCTGCGCCGGGACCTGCAGGTGGTCTTCCAGGATCCGATGGCCTCACTCGACCCTCGAATGCCGGTCTTTGACATCATCGCCGAACCGCTAGCGGCCCATAAGTTCAGCAAGGCGCAGATGGAGACCCGGGTTGCCGAGCTGATGGACCTGGTCGGACTGGAGCCGGGCCACTCCAGTCGGTACCCGCAGCACTTCTCCGGCGGGCAGCGACAACGGATCGGCATTGCCCGGGCGCTGGCGCTGGAGCCGAAGGTGATCGTGCTGGACGAGCCGGTGTCGGCACTGGATGTATCGATCCAGGCCGGTGTGATCAACCTGCTGGACGAGCTGAAGGCCAAGCTTGGGCTGTCCTACCTGTTCGTGGCCCACGATCTGTCGGTGGTCAAGCACATCTCCGACCGGGTGGCGGTGATGTATCTCGGCCGGATTGCCGAGATCGGCGATGTGGCCAGCGTCTATGACCACCCGACCCATCCCTACACCCAGGCCTTGCTGTCGGCGATCCCGCTGCCGGATCCGGACAAGGAGCGTTCCCGGCATCGGATCCTGCTGAAGGGCGATCTGCCGAGCCCGGCCAACCCGCCGTCCGGCTGCCGGTTCCGGACCCGGTGCCAGAAGTTCCCGACCCTGACGCAGTCACAACAGCGACTGTGCATTGAGAAGGAACCGGTGCTGCTGCAGCTGCCCGAGGCCGATCACACCTCGGCCTGTCATTGGAACGACATCCAGGATGCGGTGGAGATCACCATCTGACCTGCACCCGTCAGGGATTGCCACGCGCGACATTCAGCCTGACAGGGAGGTAACCCTTTCGTGACTCCCTGAGTTCTTTTGTTAGCAGGCTGTGACCGAACCGGCCATCATTGGCCGGGTTCAGCCCGTAGAGTCGGGAGTCGGCAGCCCACCGGTTGCTGTGGATGAGCTTTGGAGGGAATGTGAAGGCACGCAAGCTTTTTGTGGCCCCGCTCCTTGCCGGCACCCTGGTTTTGGGTGCCTGCGGTGGTGGTGGTGGCTCCGGCAACAACGGCGGCTCGGGTAACGAACCGAAGAGTGCGCCGATCACCGCGCAGGACGTCAATACCCAAGATCGCACCGCGCTGGCCCAAGGTGGCGAGCTCCGGATGGCGGTGTCCGACTTCGGCAGCAACTGGAACCCGTTGAATGTCGACGGCAACAATCTAGAGCTGACGAATGCCCGGAACCCCATTCTGCCGACTTTCTTCAACTATGACGCGAAGGGCAACGCGACTCCTAATACCGACTTCGTGCTGTCTGCCAAGGAGACCAGCAAGAGCCCGACGGTCGCCGTCTACAAGCTGAACCCGAAGGCGGTCTGGGGCGACGGTTCACCCATTGACGCCGATGACATGACCGCGACCTGGAAGGCCTGCAACGGCCAGAACAAGAAGTTCAACTGCGCCACCGAGGAGGGCTACAACCAGATCAAGAGCATCACCGCCGGTGCGGACAAGTTCGAGGTCACCGTGACCTACAAGGGCGCCTACCCGGACTGGACCCAGCCGTACAGCATCCCCGGAGTCCTGAAGGCCGAGAGCGTCAAGGACGCCAACACCTTCAACAAGGGCTGGACGAACCTCAACAACGACTGGCTGTCCGGTCCGTTCAAGGTCGACAAGTTCGACAAGACCCAGAAGATCCTGACCGAGGTGCCCAACGACAAGTGGTGGGGCAAGAAGCCGATGCTGGACAAGATCACGTTCCGCACCATCTCCCCGGACGCCACCGCGGCCGCCTTCGTCAACAACGAGCTGGACACCTTCGACGTCGGCCCCGACCCGGACGCCTACCAGCGCGCCAAGGCGGTTGCCGACGGCGAGATCCGCGCCGCCGCCGGACCGAACTTCCGGCAGTTCACCTTCAACCAGAAGGCTGGCCTGATCAAGGACAAGACCATCCGGCAGGCCATCGTCAAGGGACTGGACCGCACCGAGATCGGCAGCTCGGACCTGGCCGGTATCGACTGGCCGGTCAAGCCGCTGAACAACCACGTCTTCGTGGAAAGCCAGGAGGGCTACGCCGACTCTGCCAAGGCCACCGGGCTGGACTATGACCAGGCCGGGGCCAAGAAGATGCTCGACGACGCCGGCTGGAAGCCCGGCACCGACGGCATCCGGGCGAAGGGCGGCAAGAAGCTGGTGGTGAAGTTCTCTCAGCTGACCGGAGTGCCGGTGTCGGAGAACGAGGCTCTGCAGGCCCAGAAGATGCTGAAGGATATCGGCATCAAGGTCCAGATCGTCGACGTGCCGGTGTCCAAGTTCCAGGACGGCTCACTGCTCTCCGGTGGCGAGTTCGAGATCGTCGCCTTCTCCTGGATCGGCACCCCGTACCCGTTCTCTGGCATTGGCCAGATCTACGGCACCGGTCAGGCCAGCAACTTCAGCAAGGTCTCGATCCCCGAGGTGGACAAGCTGATCAAGGAGATCAATGTGGAGACCGACCATGCCAAGCGGATCGATCTGGCCAACCAGGCCGACAAGCTCCTCTGGGAGAATGTCAACACCCTGCCGCTGTACCAGCGGCCGGAGCTGATCGCCACCAAGAAGAAGCTGGCCAACTACGGCGCCGTCGGTCTGAGCTCCCTGGTGTGGGAGAACGTCGGCTACCTGAAGTGATCGTGATCCCGCCAGCAGTTGGCGGGTAGCGAGTCTCGACGAGGGGGGCGGTGGGGAAAGCCCCCCGCCCCCCCGGTTAATCACACCAGCAGGGGCCCCGGCCGCCGGGCGCACCGGGCGCCCTGGCCGCCCACCCGCGGTCCAAACACACCACCAGGGGC
>JBBSQO010000179.1:0-5089 GCA_038244025.1 Propionibacteriales bacterium | reverse complement strand
CGGACGCGCCATGGACATGTCGTAATCGGGCAGGAAGACGATCCGTTTCCGGACATCCGTCCCGTCGGCGAACTGCACCAGCTGCTGAATGAGCGCCTTGCCACCCTCATCGGCGGGATGCGACTTGCCGGCGATCACGATCTGGATCGGTCGGTCCGGGTCGCACAACAGCGCTCGCAGTCGCTCGGGATCACGCAGCATCAACGTCAACCGCTTGTAGGACGGGACCCGGCGGGCGAAGCCGAAGGTGACGACGTCGGGGTCCAGCACTCCGCCCACCCAGTCCTGGGCCGTGATCCCACGGCGGGTACAGCTGTCCGCGAGCCGGTGGCGGGTCATGACCATCAGATCCGAGCGCATCCGTCGTTTCAACGCCCAGATGGTCCCCGACTCGACCCGGTCCAGTGCCGACCAGTCATAGCCGTCAACGACACCGTCATGGTTGCCGGACGGGCTCTCCAGCAGCTCGAGCAGCTCGGGGTGGACCCAGGTCTGGTGGTGCACCCCGTTGGTGATCGAGGTGATCGGCACCTCGGCGGAGTCGAAGGCCTCCCACATACCGTGGAACATGTCCCGGGAGACTTCCCCATGCAGCAGGGAGACGCCATTGGCCCGCTGCGCCAGCCGCAGACCCATCACGGCCATGTTGAACTTGTCCGGCTCACCACCGGTGTAGTCCTCGGCGCCCAGTGCCAAGATCCGCTCCACCGGCAGGCCGAAGTTGGCAAATCGGCTCCGGACCAGCTCGGCCGGGAACCGGTCGATGCCGGCCGGGACCGGCGTGTGGGTGGTGAAGACCGTGCCGGCACGGTTGCGTTCCAGCGCCGCGTCGAAATCGAGCCCTGCTGTCATGAACTCCCGGATCCGTTCCAGGCCGAGGAAGCCGGCATGCCCCTCATTGGTGTGGAACACCTCCGGCTCGGCTGCACCGGTGATCCGGCAGTAGGCGCGGATCGCGCGGACACCCCCGACGCCGAGCAGGATCTCCTGGGCCAGCCGGTGATCAATGCCACCGCCGTAGAGCCGGTCAGTGGTTTCACGTTCCGGCCCGTCGTTCTGTTCCACGTCGGAGTCCAGCAGCAACAACGGGACCCGACCGACCTGGGCGAGCCACACCTGGGCATGCAGCGTTTGCCCATCCAGGCCGACCTCGATCCGGACCGGGGTGTCGCCATCATGCAGCAACGCCAGCGGCAGCTCGTTCGGGTCCAGCAGCGGATAGTGCTCCTGTTGCCAGCCGGCAGCATTCAGTGACTGGCGGAAGTAGCCCTGCCGATACAGCAGGCCGACGCCGATGATCGGCACCCCAAGATCGCTGGCCGCCTTCAGATGGTCGCCAGCCAAGATACCCAGTCCGCCGGAATACTGCGGCAGCACCTCGGTGATGCCGAACTCCGGCGAGAAGTACCCGATCGCGTTCGGTGCCGAGCTCTTACCGGCGACATCGTTCTGGTACCAGAGATCACCGGTCAGGTACTCGGTCAGATCTGCCTGGGCCAGCTCGACGTTACGGACGAATTTCTGGTCGGTCGCCAGCTTCTCCAGCCGCTCAACCGAAACCTCCGACAGCAGCCTTACCGGGTGGTGCCCGGTGGTCTCCCACAGCTCCGGGTCAACACCGGCGAACAGCTCCGCCGTACCGGAATGCCAGGACCAGCGCAGGTTGAGGGCAAGGTCAGCCAGCGGCTGAAGCACGCCGGGCAGGACGGGGCGGACGGTGAATCGTCGGATAGCACGCACGCGCAATACCGTACGACATCGCGACCCACCAGGTGGCATTCTCCGCGGTTTGGCACCGACCAGCTCAGCTCCGAGCACCGCCGGCGTTCTCCCGGGTAGCCTGCGCTCTCCCGGAAGTGCCAACCGGTGACCTGGGCCGGTAGGTTAGTGCGGGTGACACCAGCCAAGCCCCGCCGCCGCTCCGACCCCGAGCCGCCCACCGCCCCCAGGGCTCGGGCCGCCAGCGCCACCCAGAGAGCCACCACCGCCCAGAGAGCTACCGGCCCTACCCACGGCACCACCAGCCAGGCGTCCATCAGTTCCGCCACTGGAACCCCGCTGGGACGCATCCCGGTCCGTAAGGTGTCACCGGTCCTGGAGGCAGGCGCCTACCCGGCCAAGGCGTCGGTGGGCGAGTGGATACCGATCCAGGCGACCGTGTTCCGGGACGGCCACGATGCGGTCAACGCGCAGGTGGTGCTGACCGGGCCCGACGGTGTACAGCGCACGGAGCCAATGACCAGATGCGAACCCGCGGGGTTCGACCGATGGCAGGCACTGGTCTGCCTCGACGCCGAAGGCAGCTGGAGTTTCCGGGTGGAGGGTTTCGGCGACCCCTGGCGGACCTGGGTGCACAACGCCGAGATCAAGATCCCGGCCGGCATCGATGTCAACCTGGTCTGCACCGAAGGCATTGCCCTGTTTGACCGGGCAGCCGAGGCTGCCGACACCGCCGGGGCGAAGTCCGCTGCCGACCTGCTCCGGGGGGCGGCCGGCAGCCTGGCGTCCCGACAGCAGGTGGAGGACCGGCTGGCGGTGGTACTGGACCAGGACATCCGGGCCGCGATGGCGGCTCACGGACCGCGGGAGCTGGTCTCCCCGTCCGCGGAGTACCCCATCTTCTGCGACCGGTCCCGGGCGCTGTTCTCGTCCTGGTATGAGTTCTTCCCGCGCTCCCAAGGCGCGACCTTCGACGAGCAGACCCAGACCTGGCAGTCGGGCACCTTCGACTCGTCGGTCGAGCGGCTGGAGGCGGCTGCTCGGATGGGCTTCGACGTCGTCTATCTGCCACCCGTCCATCCGATCGGGACCTCCTTCCGCAAGGGACCCAACAACACCCTCGACGTGCATCCGGGTGATCCCGGCTCTCCCTGGGCGATCGGCAACACCGACGGTGGCCATGACGCCATCCACGCCGATCTTGGTGACTGGGACTCCTTCGACCGCCTCGTTGCCCGTACCCGTGAGCTGGGGATGGAGGTGGCGCTCGACTTTGCCCTGCAGGCCTCACCGGACCATCCCTGGGTCACCGAACATCCGGAGTGGTTCAGCACCAGAGCCGACGGTTCCATCGCCTATGCGGAGAACCCGCCGAAGAAGTACCAGGACATCTACCCGGTCAACTTCGACAACGCAGCCCAGACGATCTACGCCGAGTGCCTGCGGCTGCTGAAGCTGTGGATGTCGCACGGGGTAAGGATTTTCCGGGTGGACAACCCGCACACCAAACCGGTCAACTTCTGGGCCTGGCTGCTGGCCGAGGTCCGCCGGACCGATCCGGATGTGATCTTCCTGGCCGAGGCGTTCACCAAACCGGAGATGATGCACGCCCTCGGCAAGGTCGGTTTCCACCAGTCCTACAGCTACTTCACCTGGCGGAACGAGAAGTGGGAGCTGGAGGAATACCTGACCGAGCTGTCGAAACGGACCGACGCCTTCATCCGACCGAACTTCTTTGTCAACACTCCCGACATCCTGCCCGCCTTCCTGCAGTACGGCGGCCGGACAGCATTCACCATCCGGGCGATCTTGGCTGCCACCTTGTCGCCCAGCTGGGGCGTCTACTCCGGCTTCGAGCTGTTCGAGCATCAGACAGTCCGGCAGGGCAGCGAGGAGTACCTGGACTCCGAGAAGTACCAGTACCGGCCGCGGGACTGGGCCGGTGCCGAGGCCAGCGGGCAGAATCTCAACCTGCTGATTGGCCGGCTGAACCAGGTCCGGCGCGAGCACCCGGCCTTGCAGCAGCTATGCGACCTGCACTTTCACCACGCCCCGAACGCAAAGGTGATCGTCTATTCCAAGAGGTCCGGTGACGATGTCGTGCTGGTGGTGTGCAGCCTGGACCCGCACCACGTCACCGAGAGCGAGGTCTATCTGGACCTTGATCAGCTCGGCCTCGATGACCATGATGTGTTTGCCGTTGACGATCAGCTGACCGGTCACACCTGGCACTGGGGGATGCGCAACTACGTCCGGCTCAGCACCGGTGACCCGGCCCACATCTTCACCGTGTCGCAGATCAACGGAGAAGATCTGAGCACCACAGCCGGGGCCGGCGAGGTGGCCGACGACACGGATCGCGAACAGTAGTGTCCACCAGCCTCACTCCCCTCTCTCCCAACCACGCGTCTCCCAACCACGCGTCCGCTAATCGCGCCGAAGGCGATCCCGAGTGGTTCCGTACAGCGGTCTTCTATGAGGTGATGGTGCGCAGCTTTCACGACTCCAACGCCGACGGTGTTGGTGATATCGCTGGCCTGGCACAGAAGCTCGACTACCTGCAGTGGCTCGGCATCGACTGCTTGTGGCTGCCACCGTTCTTTCCCTCTCCACTGGCCGACGGTGGCTACGACATCTCCAACTACACCGATGTGCTGCCCGAGATCGGCACCCTGGAGGAGTTCCAGGCATTCGTCGAAGGGGCTCACGAGCGGGGTATCAGAATCATCATCGACTTTGTGATGAACCACACCTCTGATCAGCACCCGTGGTTCCAGGAGTCGCGGGACGACCCGGAGGGCCCGTACGGGGATTTCTATGTCTGGTCCGACACCGACGAACGCTACACCGGCACCCGCATCATCTTCCTCGATACGGAGAAATCGAATTGGACCTGGGATGCCCAGGCCGGCGCGTATTTCTGGCACCGGTTCTACAGCCACCAGCCTGACCTCAACTTCGACAATCCGGCCGTGCTCGCCGAGGTGCTGTCGGTCATGCGTTTCTGGCTCGACCTGGGGATCGATGGGCTTCGCCTCGACGCGGTGCCCTACCTGGTCGAGCGCGAGGGCACTAACAACGAGAACCTGTCCGAGACGCACGACATCCTGAAGCTGATCCGCGCGGAGCTAGACCGTCACGCGCCGGGCCGGATGCTGCTGGCGGAGGCGAACCAGTGGCCCGAGGACGCCCAGCAATATTTCGGCGAGGGCGACGAGTGCCACATGTCGTTCCACTTCCCGCTCATGCCGCGCATGTACATGGCGATCGCGCGCGAGGACCGATTCCCGATTACCGACATCATGCGTCAGACGCCGGAGATACCGGCCAACTGCCAATGGGCCGTGTTCCTGCGCAACCATGACGAACT
>JBBSQO010000178.1:0-5115 GCA_038244025.1 Propionibacteriales bacterium | reverse complement strand
CGCCGGCGAGGCCGTGGAGCTGCGGGACTCCGATGCCCAGCGCTATGGAGGTGCTGGGGTGCTGACCGCGGTCGGCAACGTCAACGGGCCCATTGCCGAGGCACTGGTTGGCCACCGATTCGACACCCTTGCCGCACTGGATCAGGCATTGATCGACCTGGATGGTACCGGGAATAAGTCACGGCTTGGGGCCAACGCTATCGTTGGCGTTTCGATGGCTGCCGCCCGGGCATTCGCGGCAGCACAAGGCCTCACCTTGTGGCACTACCTCACCCCGGCTGATACGACCGCGGTACTGCCGGTGCCCCACTTTAATGTCGTCAATGGCGGCGCCCACGCTCCGAACAAGCTCGACTTCCAGGAGTTCATGCTGGCACCCCTGGGTGCCCCAACTTTCGCCGATGCCGTCCGCGCCGGAGCCGAGGTGTACGCCGCGCTGAAGGCACGACTGACCAAGGCAGGCCATGCCACCGGGCTGGGTGACGAAGGTGGCTTCGCTCCGCAAATTGACCGTCCGGAAGAGGTGCTGGAGATCTTGGTGGCCGCGATCGGTGACGCCGGCTACAGCACCGGTACCGACGGGGTGGCCATTGCCTTGGACCCGGCGGCCAATGGGTTCTACCACGACGGCAGCTACCAGGTCGCGGATCAAACCCTGAGCAGCAGCGAGATGATCAACTATTATGCCGACCTGGTCGACCAGTTTCCGGTCTGGAGCATCGAGGACGGGCTTGCCGAGGACGACTGGGACGGCTGGATAGAGCTCACCATGAGGCTGGGCGGGACAACGCAGATCGTTGGCGACGACATCTTTGTCACCAATCCGACCATTATCTCCAGCGCCATTGAACGTCACGTGGGGAACGCCGGCCTGATCAAGGTAAACCAGATCGGCACCGTGACCGAAACCCTGTCCGCTTTGAGCATTTGTCGCAGTGCAGGTTATGCCGCGATGATCTCCCATCGTTCCGGCGAGACCGAGGACAGCTTCATAGCCGACCTGGCGGTGGGATCGGGTTGCGGCCAACTGAAGTCGGGTGCCCCGGCCCGTGGCGAGCGGGTCGCCAAGTACAACCGGCTGCTGGAAATCGCCGATCAGGATCCCGGCCTCGCCTATGGCCGTTAGTTTGGTCGCAGCCGGAGATCGAGGTATGGCTCTGCGGACCAATTGTCGGCTAGGCTGACCGGAAATGGTGATGGAGTTCACCTGAGGGAAGCCTCAATCAGCAGCTGGCTAATGACTCCTACGACGAAATGTCGTTCGAGGAGGCATCATGCCACGCGTACCCCGCCCGTCCGCAGACCCTTCGTCTGACCGCTCTCTGGTGGAACTGCGGTGTTCCGTGGCGGTGCTACGAGATGACACCATTTTGTTGCTGCACCGCACCGATGATCCCAGCGCCCTGGGCACTGGTGACTGGATCCTGCCGGGCGGACACCCGCATGCCGGCGAATCCATGCAGGCCTGCGCTATCCGCGAGACTGCCGAGGAGACCGGCATCCGGGTCCATGCGGGGCGTTGCATCTTCGTCTACGAAATCGGGGCCCCCCCACCCAGCTCGCGGATCGTGGAGCTGGTGTTTGCCGGCACAGCCGAACCAGGTCAGCAGCCGCTGGTGCTGGAGACCGACCGGCACGCCGTGTACGTTCCGCTGCAGGAGCTGAGGAGCTTGAACGTCAGGCCACCGATGACGGGATACCTGCGCGGTCTTCGTAACCATCCGTCGGCAGGCGCGATTTATCTGGGGAACATGTGGCGTCCCAGCGACGACGATCGGGAGGGCTGACTGATGCCTGCCACCCTGGTGCTCGTCCGGCATGGCCGCACCGCCCTCAACGCGGACGGTCGGTTCCGTGGTTTGCTCGATCCCCCGCTGGATGCCGTCGGCCTGGCCGAGGCTAGGGCGGTCGGCCGGGCGCTCGCTGAACGCCCCGTGGTTCGAGTGGTCAGCAGCCCGCTGACCCGGGCCGTACAGACGGCAGGCCAGATCGCGGTGATCCATGGTATCGACGTGATCATGGATGCCGGACTCCGTGATCGCGACTACGGGGAATGGGCCGGCCAGTTCGAGACCGACGTGGTACGGCAGTGGGGTTCCGTCGATGCCGCACCAGGAGTGGAACCGCGAGCTCAGCTGCTGGCACGAACGCGCCGGACCATGGACGGCCAGCTGCCCTATCTGGCTGATGGTGATGTCGTCCTGGTCTCCCATGATGCGGTGCTCCGTTCCCTGCTGGCCAGTTGTGATCCGGCGCTGGCGGCAAGCTCAGTTGGCCAGCGCACTGGATGCTGGAACCTGGTTGAACGGCAGGGCGAATCCTGGCTGGTCCGGTTAGTTGACCAGCGCGATGACGGGGATGGGCGCGATGCCGGGGATGGCGAAGAGCGATGAGCGAGACGCAAGGGTCAGCGAGCCGTGGCCGCGATCTGCTTCGGTCGGTCGAAGGGATCGCGCTGCTTGGGTTGCTCACGCTGGCCGCCACGTCGATCCACCGGTCGTCGGCGGTGCCGCACGGATCGGCCTGGGCTGCCGGTGCCATCTCCGGGCTTCAGGTAGTGATCATGATCTCCGCCTGTGCGGTGCTGGTCGCTGTGCTGGCGGCAGTGGCGGCCCTGCTTCGCCGCCAAGGAAAGCGGGATCCCGATCCCGTCGACCATGCCGCGCAGTTCCCGGCGGCATCCCGGTGGGCGAAGCTGGTCGCCTTCGGCCTCGTACTGGCCGTGGTGGCTGCACCACTGGCAATCGTGTTTGCGCTCGCCTCCATCGGCCTCCCACCGCTCCGGAACAGAGCGGGAACTGCTCCCCCCGGCTCCGGCTTGCCCAGCGCCTCCACCATCCCCACCTCGCCGTCGGTGCCGCAGCCCGGTCAACCGGTGCCGGCCGGTGCCATCTGGCTGTTTGGTGGGCTCGTCATCTTCCTTGGCCTGCTGGCCTACCTGGCTTTTCGAAGCCACCGGTTAGCTGCCAGCCAGCACCTCGGCCGTCATCTCCCGGTCGAAGATCGGCAGCTGACCGACATCACCAGGCATGCCAGCGCCGCTGCGGAGCTGCCTACCGACCCCCGAGCTGCCATCCTGGCTTGTTACCGGAGCATCGAAAGTGATCTTGGCAGGGAAGGGACCAGCCGAGGGCGTGGCGAGACTCCGGAGGAGTTTCTGACTCGAGCGGCAGCCCAAGGGCAGGTTGCCTTCGCTGCGGCCGGCCGGCTTTGCCGGCTCTTCGACGAGGCGAGATTCAGCACCCATGCCATCACCGCCGCACAGCGTGGCCAGGCCATCGCGGCTCTGCATTCTCTTCGATCAGAACCGGGGGCTCTTCGATCAGAACCGGGGGCTCTTCGATCAGAACCGGGGGCTCTCCGATCAGAACCGGAGGCTCTCCAATCAGAACCGGGGCGGCAGTCATGATCACTCTGCTCCGGGGCTGGATAGTGCCGCTGGCTGCGCTGGCAGCCACCAGCGCCTGCTGCCTGACGGCGTTTGTGCTGGGTGGCGCGACGGCGGCGCGCTGGTGCATTGCGCTGTGCACGCTGGTGGCGATCTCGGCGGCCTTGACGCGGCTGCCGGCTGCGGATGAATTTGTGGTCCCTCCTTTTCCCAGCGGTCGTGCGTCTCCCGGTTCGCCCTACCCCGATTATGACCAGATCGCGCGTCGTCTCTCCTGGTCCGGGGACAGCCGACGAAGCTACGACGCCATGTTGGTGCCGTGGCTGCGCCAGTTGGAGGCGGATCTGCAACCCGGGCAGCCTTCGCCACCTGATCTCCCGACCGCGGCAGAATGGCTGGATCGACTTGAGCGGCTGGTCTCGTGATGAAGATATCGGAGACTCACCGGCAGCTGATGTCGATCATGGATGAGGTTGACCGTGCGGTGGTGGGTCGCCGCGCGGCGGTCGAGCATCTGCTGGTGGCGATCCTGGCAAGTGGCCATGTCCTGCTCGAAGACCTGCCAGGATTGGGGAAAACCCAGATTGCCCGTTGTCTGGCCACCGTTCTTGGCCTTCAGTTCAACCGGATGCAATTCACCCCGGACCTGCTGCCGTCCGACCTGACCGGGTCTTCCTTGTTTGACCCTCGGACGCAGGAGTTCACCTTCCACCGTGGGCCGATCTTCACCCAGCTGCTGCTGGCCGATGAGATCAACCGGACGCCGCCCAAGACTCAGTCGGCACTGCTGGAGGCCATGCAGGAGGGTCAGGTCAGCATGGATGGCGTCACCACCCGGCTGGACCAGCCGTTCATCGTGCTTGCTACCGACAACCCTGTGGAGTACGAGGGTACCTATCCGCTGCCCGAGGCCCAACTTGATCGGTTCGCCATCCGGTTGTCACTGGGCTACCTACCGGTGGAGCAGGAACGCGCCATGCTGCAGCATCGACTGGACATCGGGGCATCGGAGGTGGCGTTGTCGGCATCTGTTGATGCCGAAACTGTGCTAGCCATGAGAGCAAGCCTGGAGGATGTCTATCTGGATTCCGACATCGTCGACTATGTGCTGCGGCTAGTGGTTGCCACCCGTGAGCATGACTCCGTCACGGTCGGGGCGAGCCCGCGGGCTGGGCTGATGCTGCTGCAGCTGGCGCGAGGACGGGCGGTGCTGAGCAGCAGGGACTTCGTGACTGCGGATGATGTCAAGGTCGAGGCACTGCCTGCGTTGGCCCATCGGCTCACCCTGCGACCAGAGCTATGGGTACGGCGGGTCAGTACAGCCGATGTCGTCACCGAAGTACTCGACCGCGTGGCCGTCCCGCCGACCGACGTCTCGGTGCCGGACCGGGATCGGCTAGTGAAACAGCGTCGACCATGATCACCGAATTGTCATGGTCGATCTCCAGCACCGCCCGCAGGCTGGTCTGGCTGGTTGGGATCGTGGTGGCTGCCGCCTTCGCCGCCGACCGCCCTGGCTTGCTGGCCTTCGCCGCATTCCCGCTGATCCAGCTGCTGTTCCTTCGCCGAGGGAAACCTCCCGAGCGAGTCACGGTCGACTTCACGCAGCCGTACCGCTGATTCGAAGGAGAGGAGATCACGCTCACCGTAGCGGCGAGTTGCGCTCGTCCTGATGAACTGATCCGGATCGCGCTACAGCAGGTTCGGGAATTTAAGCCTGCACGGGG
>JBBSQO010000177.1:0-5133 GCA_038244025.1 Propionibacteriales bacterium | reverse complement strand
TAGCCATGTTGGTGAACAACCACAGACCACTCATCAAGGTGAAGACCTGCCACAGCGCTCCCCGGTGTTCACCGACCAAAATCTCCCTCAGCGGGTTCGCGCGCCGCGCGGACTGCTTCCACGCGGGAGAGTCGTTGACCCGGGCCCGGTAGTAGACGAGCATGCCGAGTGCCAGCAAGGCACCGAGCAGAAACGGGATGCGCCAGCCCCATTCGCTGTAGCTCGCGGCATCCAGCACGCCGTGCAGAACGAAGACCAGGCCGGCAATGGTGGCGTTGGCCCAGGGTGACATCCACATGATCAACCCGCTGACCAGGCCGCGGCGCTGGGGGTCCGACCACTCCATCGCCAGCGGCACCGCCGACGTGTACTCACCGCCGAGAAATATCCCGCCGAGAAAACGCAGGGCCACAATAACCAGCAGGGTTCCGGCGCCGAGTACGGCGTGGCTCGGCACCAATGCGATCAACAGGGTCGTCAGCGCGACACCGCTGAGCGCGATCTTCGTCGTTGCGGTGCGGCCGATCCGGTCCGCCAGCGGGCCGAAGATCGCGGCTCCCACCGGTCGACCGAGAAGTGTGGCGATAAAGACAAGCCCGGCATTGCTGACCAGGTTGTCGGAGCCAAACAAATGCCTCGATGCAGACGCCAGAACAATGACGGGCAGGAAGATGTCGAACTGGTCGACATAGTTGCCAAGCACCCCTCCGCGCACGGCCCGTGCCATGCCGGCCGGCATCCTCGACGCAGCGGACCGGGAACGACGATTCTCACGGTGTTGGAGCGGGAAGAAACGCATCAGCTTCACTTCCTTCGCCGGCATGATCCGGATCAGGTTCGACGGTCGAAGCTGCCTCAGCTCCCTCTCAACCCCAGCCAGGGCTCCCGTGTGGACGGCACCCAGCCTAACATCATCATTGCTGCGGCTTCGGCATTACTGAAGGTATATGAGAGGCAGCCGAACGCTGGTTGAGCACATCAGGGCGAAAACTGTCGATCCGTCCGTTTTTGCTCAACCAGTGGCTAACCGCCCGGGCTGCCGGTCCACATCGGCCGTCACCACGCTCGGGCCTAACTCAACGGGATAGGGTCAGCGTGGTGTCCTGCCAGGCTGCCTCGACCTCGGCCGCAGTGGCCGTACCGGGCCGTGGCTCAGCGGCCAACGAACTGTGCCTTCCCGGGTCCCCGATCGATGAACGATGCCATCCCGATCGCTCGATCCTCGGTCGCGAACAGTGCGGCAAACTGCTGCCGCTCCATCTCCAAGCCGGTCCCAAGATCAACTTCTGAACCGCGGTCAATGCACTCCTTGGCCGCGCGCAGCGCCAGCGCCGGCCCGCCGACGAACTGACGGGCCCAGGCCATCGCGGTGCTGTACACCTCGGTCGCCGGCACCACCTGGTCGACCATCCCAATGGACAGCGCCTCCGCTGCCGGCACAAACCGACCGGAGAAGATCAGCTCCTTGGCCCGGCTCGGCCCGACCAACCGGGTCAGTCGCTGGGTGCCGCCCGCACCGGGAATGACGCCGAGCTTGATCTCCGGCTGGCCCAAAGTCGCATCCTCGGCGGCGATCCGGATATCTGCGCACAGGGCCAGCTCGCAGCCGCCGCCCAGGGCATAGCCGTTGATCGCCGCGACCACTGGCTTGCCGATCCCTGCCACAGCGGCGAAGGCGTCCTGCAATGCTGAGGAGTGGGCCACCATGTCCGGGTAGGACAGCTCGACCATTTCCTTGATATCGGCGCCTGCCGCAAAGACGTGCTCCGCACCGGTGATGATTACGGCGGAAACATCGTCGCGGCCCGCACACTCCCGAGCCGCGGCGCCGATGGCCAGCTGGATCTCGGCGTTGAGCGCGTTCATCTTCGGCCGGTCGATCCGGATGGTCGCGACACCGCCATCGGTCTCAAGCCGGAGATATGGGCACTCCGGCGAGGCGCCAGAGGTACGGGTTCCAGAACTCATCGACATGGTGGGCACTCTATCCTGCCCCTGTGGAACCTCTCCGCGCTCTGGAGCCAATCAGCCCCGTGGAGACGCCCACAATTGTTACCAACGGGTAGTAACCGACACAATATGACTGGCTTGACCATGCTGATGCTCATCACTGAACGGCACCGGCCTCGACCAGGAGGCCGGACTGACACGGAAAGATCAATACATGACAACGCTGGACCTCCCCGCCCCCGTAGACTCCTCCGTGCTCGGGGCGCACGTCCGCGACGGCGGTACGTCCTTCGCCCTCTGGGCTCCCCGGGCCACCCGGGTCGAGCTCGCACTGGTGGCCGAGGACCGTAGCCAGGACAACGTGGACATGAGGCGCGCCGACGATGGCGTCTGGAGCGTCTTCGTGGCCAAGGTCGGCGCCGAGCAGCGTTATGGCTTCCGGGTGCACGGCAAGTGGGACCCCGATACGGGCCAGCGCTTCAACCCGGCCAAGCTGCTCCTCGACCCGTACGCCCGGGCCATCACCGCCGGCGTCGACTACTCCGGCCCGATCCAGGACCACACCGAGGAGTCGGACTATCTGCCGGATCCGACCGACTCGTTCAAGGCGGTGCCGCTCAGCGTCGTGGTGGCGGACACGCCGCCGCCGGAACCGATCACGGCACGTCGCCCGATGGCCGAGACGATCATCTACGAGATGCATATCAAGGGCCTGACTCGTCTGCACCCGGCTGTTCCCGAGCACCTGCGGGGCACCTATGCCGGACTCGCCTACCCGGCCGTCATCGACCATCTCGTCGATCTCGGCATCACCGCCGTCGAGCTGTTGCCGGTTCACCACTTCGTCTCCGAGCCGTTCCTGATCGGACGCGGCTTGTCC
Source organism: Propionibacteriales bacterium (assembly GCA_038244025.1). Taxonomy (GTDB): domain Bacteria; phylum Actinomycetota; class Actinomycetes; order Propionibacteriales; family Propionibacteriaceae; genus Microlunatus. Next base: position 2,303 of record JBBSQO010000177.1, on the reverse strand, counting down.
AACTACTGGGGCTACAACACCCTCGGCTTCTTTGCCCCGCACGCCGCCTACTGCTCGGTGGGCACGGTGGGCGAACAGGTACGGGAGTTCAAGGAGATGGTCAGTGCGCTGCACGGGGCTGGCATCGAGGTCATCTTGGATGTCGTCTACAACCACACCGGCGAGGGCGGCCACGAGGGTCCGACGCTGGCCTTTCGCGGCATTGACCACGGTGGCTACTACCGGCTGACCGAGGACATGAACAACGACTATGACGTCACCGGTTGCGGCAACTCGGTCGACTCCGCCGAGCCGGGCGTGCTGGATCTGATCATGGACTCGATGCGGTACTGGGTAACCGAGATGGGCGTCGACGGATTCCGGTTCGACCTGGTCACCACGGTGATCCGGGATGAAAACCATCACGTCGACCAGCACCACGCCTTCAAGCAGAAGATCGCCGCTGATCCGCTGCTCAGCACGGTGAAGATGATCGCCGAGCCCTGGGACATGGGACCTTTCGGTTATCAGGTAGGGGCGTTCGGTAACGGGTGGAGCGAGTGGAACGACCGTTTCCGGGGTTTCACCCGGGACTTCTGGCGAGGCGCGATCGGTGGCGTCACCGAGCTGGCCGGCCGACTCTGTGGTTCACCCGACATCTTTGATCATGATGAGCGGCCGGCCAGCTCGGCGGTCAACATCATCACCGCCCACGACGGCTTCACCTTGCGCGACCTGGTTACCTACAACAACAAGCACAACGAGGCGAACGGCGAGGACAACCGTGACGGTTCGGACGACAACCGATCCTGGAACTGCGGTCATGAGGGTGAGACCGACGATCCCGGTGTGACAGCGCTGCGGCACCGGCAGACCCAGAACATGATCGCCACCATGCTGCTGGCCACCGGAGTGCCGATGATCACCGCCGGGGACGAGATCGGCCGTACCCAGCAGGGCAACAACAACGCCTACTGCCAGGACTCACCACTGTCCTGGGTGCACTGGGATACCCAGCAGACCTGGGGCGACCTCACCGGGCTGACCCGGTCCCTGCTCCACCTGCGGGCAGCGCACCCGGTGTTGCGCTCCGATAGCTTTCGGCATGGCGAGGAAGTCACCGACCCGGCCGGCACCAAGGTGGGCCGCAAGAACCTGGCCTGGTTCAACGGCGAGTCCGGTGAGATGTCTGATGGGGACTGGGGTGACGACTCCCGCCGCACCCTGGGCATGTACGTCTCCGACGCCGACGAAGCCTTCCTGATCTGGTTCCACGGTGGTGACCAGCCGACCGAGGTGCTGCTGCCCGGCGGCGGCTGGGGCGCCCGGTACACCGTGTTGGCCCACTCCGGATCCGACGGCGAGGTCGCCACTGAGGTGGCAGGCGACTCGCGCCTGCAGCTCCCCGGCCGCACCGTGGTGGTCCTGCGGGCAGAGTTCGACGCCTGAGGGTCCCCAAGCCTAGACCGACCGAGGGGTCTCGGCTCTCCTGGGCCGCCCTAGCCCTAGCTCTCTTCAGCAGAGGGAGGCGCCGGTAGGTCGGCGGGGAAGGTCGCGAGTCCCATCTCGGCCACGCTGGCCAGTTCGCGATGCTGCGGGATCACTCGGACGGTGTACCCGATGGAGCCGCTGCGTCGGGCCTTGACGGCACCCTCGTAGCGACGCAAGCCATCCGACATCTCCTCAGCGTTGTCGAAGGCAGCGGCAACGGTGTCACGGAGGTTGTCCTGATCGTCCACCCGACCGGTCACCAGCTGGACCTCGACGTCGGCAGGTTCCAGGTCGCCCAGTCGCACCAGCGCACTGACGTGGATCCTGGTTCCGACCTCGACGGCATCCCCGCCCAGGCTCTCGACATGATCGACAGCCACCTGTGGCCAGGCTTCGCGGATCCGCTCCTTCCACCGGGCCAGCTGCGCGGCGCCGCTGGACGTGGAGCTGATGGCCTCCGACGAGATGGCCGCCGGCAGGTACAGGGTGCCGACATAGTCACGAACCATCCGGGAGGCCAGCACCTTCGGCCCGAGACCGGCGATCGTCTCCCGAATCATCTGGATCCACCGCTGCGGCAGGCCATCGCTGTCGACATCGTAGAACCGAGGCACGATCTCTTTCTCGATGATGCCATACAGCGCCTTGGCCTCCAGGTCGTCCCGCTGGTCGGCGTCCTCGACCCCCTCGGCCGAGGGGATCTCCCAGCCAAAGGCCCGGTCGAACCACTCGTCCCACCAGCCATCGCGGATGGACAGGTTGGCGGCCCCGTTCAGCGCTGCCTTCATGCCGGACGTACCGCAGGCCTCGTACGGACGCAGTGGGTTGTTCAT
>JBBSQO010000176.1:0-5136 GCA_038244025.1 Propionibacteriales bacterium | reverse complement strand
ATGTCGGCGGCAAGGGCGACTTGTCCTTCAACGATTCCGCCTTCGCCGGCCTCACCGCCGCGGAGACGAACATGGGTGTTGAGATCAAGGAACTGGAACCGTCCGAGGACGGTTCCAACCGTGAGGCGCTCCTGCGTCAGCTGGCCGAGGCTCGGGAGGAGAGCCGTCCTGAGGGGACCGTCCAGCGACATGGGAAGGGTGTCTTCAGCCGGCTCCGGGACGCCTTCGCCAACCAGTGACCGATCCGGTCCAGCCTGTCGAGGTCAGCGTGCCCTCGGAGTCCGGCTTCGGATTCACGCTCAAGACCAGATTGGCCAGCAGCCTCGGTCGCACCGGCACCATCCATACTCCGCATGGCGACATCCGAACCCCGGCCTTCATCGCGGTCGGCACCAAGGCGACGGTCAAGGCGGTGCTGCCCGAGACGATGGCCGAGCTCGGAGCCCAGGCCGTACTCGCCAACGCCTACCCCCTGTACCTGCAGCCCGGCTCCGACATTGTCGACGGAGCTGGCGGTCTCGGCGCCTTCATGAACTGGTCCGGCCCGACCTTCACCGACTCCGGCGGCTTTCAGGTGATGTCGCTCGGCGTGGGCTTCAAGAAGGTGCTCGCCATGAACACCGCCGGGCTCGGCAACGACGAGGTGATTGCCGAGGGCAAGTCCCGGCTGGCGCAGGTCGACGACGATGGCGTCACCTTCACCTCGCATCGAGATGGCAGCAAGCACCGCTTCAGCCCGGAGATATCGATGCGGATCCAGCACGAGCTGGGCGCAGACATCATCTTCGCCTTCGACGAGTGCACCACCTTGATGAACACCCGCGGCTACCAGGAACGGTCGCTGGCCAGGACCCAGGCCTGGGCTGGACGCTGTCTTGCCGCTCATGATCAGCTGACGTCGCTGCGGGCTCACCGGCCGTACCAGGCATTGTTCGGGGTGGTCCAAGGAGCCCAGTACGAAGACCTGCGCCGCAAGGCATCCCAAGACCTGGCCACCCTGACGATCAACGGCCGCGGCTTCGACGGCTACGGCATCGGTGGCGCGCTGGAGAAGGAGAATCTCGGCGCCATTGTCGGCTGGGTATGCGACGAGCTGCCCGAGAGTGCGCCCAAACACCTGCTGGGCATCTCGGAGCCGGACGACTTCTTTGTGGCCATCGAGAACGGCGCCGACACCTTCGACTGCGTGTCACCGTCCCGGGTGGCCCGCAACGCCGCGCTATACACCCGCGATGGTCGGTTCAACGTCAACACCGCTCAGCAACGGCGCAACTTCACGCCGGTAGACTCCGACTGCGACTGCTACACCTGCGCCAACTACACCCGCGCGTATCTGCACCACTTGTTCAAGGCCAAGGAGATGCTCGCCTCGACGCTGTGCACCATCCACAACGAACGGTTCATTGTCCGGCTGGTCGACGACATCCGGGCCAGCATCGATGCCGGCACCTTCGCCGAGTTCAAACAGGACTTCCTCGGCCGCTACTACGCGTAGTTGGGCTCGCGCTTCTTCACCGCCCGGATGACCGCGTAGGTGACCGGCAGGAAGATCACCTCGACCAGCACCTTGTAGACATAGCCGGTGACCGTGTACCTGATCAGGTTGTCGGTGCTGAGGATGCCGCCGAACGCGATGGTGCAGAACACGGCCGTATCAGCGAGCTCGCCGACCACGGTGGATCCGATCAACCGGGCCCACAGCACCTTCTCCTTGGTGTACTGCTTGATCTTGACCAGCACATAGGCGTTCAGGAACTGTCCGGCCAGATAGCCACATAGGCTGGCAATCACGATTCGGGGGACGAATCCGAGAACCGCTCGCCAGGCCTCCTGGTTGGGCCAGTCCGGGGCAGGAGGGGAGACGCTGACCACCAGAAAAGTCACCGAGGCCAAGGCTGCCAGGACAAAACCCATCACGATGGCGCGTCTGGTCCGCTTCATCCCGTACACCTCGGCGAGCACATCTCCCAGCACGTAGGTGAGCGGGAAGAGGAAGGCACCGCCGTCGGTGATGATCAGGTTGCCGAACAGCGGCAGGGTGGCCGGCAGGGGGAAGGCGATGGCCTTGGTGGCGCAGATATTGGAGATCAGCAACAGCCCGCAGAACAGGGCCAGAATGATGTCGTAGTTCCCACCGAGGTTCCGCGCGTACTGCGGGGGGCCGGCGCGGCTGGCATCGGCCGGCGCCGGATCGGCTGCCGCGGAGCCTTGGGTTGTCACGTCCACGTCCAACGATGCTAGTCGACCCTGGTGCTCACCGACCTTGGTGCCAGTCGAAATTGGGCCGCGGTGGACTGGATCGAAGATCCTGGTGGTTACTTCCACCAGAATCTTCCACGGTGCCGATCTTTCAGCTGACCTCATCGCTGCAGTCCCCCTGTGCTGTGGCCAAGAGGCGTGGCAGGCTGGGGGCATGTCCGAATATGACGAAGAAGTCCCTGACGCGTCCGAGCAGCTTGACCAGATCCAGGAGGAAGACTCACTGGTCGATCGCAATGTCGACGACATCCTCGACGAAGGCTATTCACCGCCCGAGCACTGGTCGGCGGCCGAGGGTTTCGGCAACACGCCTGCGGAGATGGCCGCAGGGGAGAGCCTCGACCAGCGGCTGAAGCAGGAGGTGCCAGACGACAACGGTGCGGCAGCCATTGCTGACGAGCTCGCTGCTGATGAGCTGAATGATGGAGAGGTCGGCGACGAGCGCGCCGGTCGGCTGGTCGATCCGGACGAGGGTCTCGGTGAGGACGTGGACTCCGACCTGATTGGATCCGATGTCGGCATTGACGGGGCCGCGGCCAGTGCCGAAGAGGCGGCCGTGCACGTCGTCCCCGACGACCAGGGCTGACCGCGGTTGCCGAAGCCCTGGTGACGGCCCGATCGGTTCCGGCGCTGAGTAGGACCAATGCTGACTAGAACCAGTGCGGTCGAGAAATCTTTTGGCGGAACTCGGTGCTTTACTAAGATGAAGGAGTGGCATCGCCGATTTGGCCGATGCCGCGTTACCCACCATCGGAGGAATCCTGAGTAGGTCAGAAAGTACGGCTACCGCCACAGAGACGGCGAACGGCCTGGTTGGCACCCGCAAGATCACCGTCCCGGTGTCGGTCGAAATGGTCAATATTCTCGGCCCCAGGGACGAGTTCCTCCGCATCTTGGAGCGCGAGCTGGAAGCCGGCGTACATGTTCGGGGCAATGAGATCACCCTGACTGGGCCACCCGGTGCGCTGGTGCTCGGCGCGGAGGTAATCACCGAGCTGGTCACCGTTCTGCGCACCGGCCAGGGACTGACCGCCGACGCCGTCGAGCGGGTGGTCACCATGCTGGCCAGCCGCGACGAGGCCCGGCCGGCCGACGTACTGACCCAGAACATCTTGTCCAGCCGGGGCCGGACGATCCGGCCCAAGACACTGAACCAGAAGCGCTATGTGGACGCGATCGACAAGCACACCGTTGTCTTCGGCATCGGCCCGGCCGGCACCGGAAAGACGTACCTGGCCATGGCCAAGGCCGTCCAGGCGCTGCAGAACAAGGAGATCAACCGGATTATCCTGACCCGTCCGGCGGTGGAGGCCGGGGAGAATCTCGGCTTCCTGCCGGGCACGCTGAATGACAAGATCGACCCTTATCTCCGGCCCCTGTACGACGCCCTGCATGACATGGTCGACCCGGACTCGATTCCCCGGCTGCTCACCGCCGGCACGATCGAGGTCGCGCCGCTGGCCTACATGCGCGGCCGCACCCTGAACGATGCGTTCATCGTCCTGGACGAGGCCCAGAACACGTCGATGGAGCAGATGAAGATGTTCCTGACCCGGCTCGGGTTCGGCGCCAAGATGGTGGTCACCGGCGACGTCACCCAGGTGGACCTGCCAGGCGCAACCCGGAGCGGTTTGCGCATCGTGCAGTCCATCCTGGACGGTGTGGACGACATTGCCTTCTGCCAGCTGACCAGCCTCGACGTGGTGCGGCACAAGCTGGTCGGTCGGATCGTCGAGGCGTACGACCGGTTCGAAGCGGTCGACCAGCCGCGCCGGGGGCGGCGGGCATGACCATCGATCTCAACAACGAGTCGGGGGTCGAGGCGGACGAAGCGGGGCTGGTGGCGCTGGCCACCTATGCGCTCAGTGAGCTGCGGATCCATCCGCAGGCCGAACTGTCAATTCTCCTTGTCGACGAAGACACCATGGCTGCTTATCACCGCAAGTACCTGGATGAGGATGGCCCTACTGATGTGTTGTCCTTCCCGATGGATGAGCTGCGGCCACCGGATGATGACGAGGACCATCCGGAGGGGCTGTTGGGCGACGTCGTGCTGTGCCCGGCGGTGACCTCCCGACAGGCCGCCGAGCATGGCCGCGGGGCGTCGACGGAGGCTGAGTACCTGCTGGTGCACGGTCTGCTGCATCTGCTCGGGTTCGACCATGCTGAGCCGGCCGAGAAGGCCGAGATGTTTGACCTCAAGGACAAGATCATCACCGGCTGGACGGACCAGCAGGCCAGCCGGACACGCGTGCATCCAAAGGGTGCCAGGTGATCGGGCGCCATCTGGTCCAGCTGGGCATCGCGGTGATCTTGGTGGTCATCGCCGGCGTACTGGCTGCTGCCGAGTCGGCGCTGTACTCCTTTTCCCGTTCCCGGGCCGAGCGGCTGCTGGAGGACGCGCGCCCGGGTGCCAAACGGGTGGCGCAGATCGTTGAGGATCCGCCGCGCTTCCTGAACACGGCGCTGCTGCTCCGGATGGCATTCGAGATCTGTGCCATCGTACTGGTCGCGCTGGTCGTCTTCGACCTGTTCGCCCAGACCTGGGAACGGGTGCTGATCACCGCCGGATCGATGATCATCATTTCCTACATCTTCATCGGCGTCGCGCCCCGGACGCTCGGTCGCCAGCATCATGACCGGGTGGCCTGTGTGCTGGCCGGGCCGCTGGTGATGCTGACCACCGTGCTTGGCCCGCTGCCGCGGCTGTTCATCCTGATCGGGAACGCCCTGACCCCCGGCCAGGGGTTCAGCGACGGCCCCTTCTCCACTGAGGCCGAGCTGCGCGAGATGGTCGACCTGGCCGAGGCGTCCAGCCTGATCGAGTCGGGGGAGAGCAAGATGATCCACTCCGTCTTCGAGCTCGGCGACACCTTT
>JBBSQO010000175.1:0-5166 GCA_038244025.1 Propionibacteriales bacterium | reverse complement strand
TTCCCGGGCCATGAGCGGGAATCACCGACGGCTTGGGGCTGACCGGTCGACGGGCGGGCCTGGTGCTAGTCGCGGGCCCGGTGGCAGCGGCGGGTTTGGTTGCAGCGGCGGGTTTGGCTGCAGCGGGGGGCTTGCTAGCCGACGGCAACCCGATGGCCGGCGTCCTCGATGTCCCGGCCGTGGGACTGGCCGAGGAGGACGCATCCAGACCGGTCACCGACCCAGAGCCTTTCGTCGCCTCGGTGGTCCGCGGCGGCCCGATGGCCAGGATCAGCGCGATCACCAGCAGAGTGAGCCCGGCAACGGACGCCGGCCAGAACCGGCGCAGGGCGGACGTACGGTCACCGGTGCGCAGGGACGACCGGTTGTCAGAGCGCCTGGCGATGGCGTTCTGAGAACCTTCCCCGAACCGATGCATAGAGACCAAGACTAGGCGGAACTGGTGCCCCGTTCACACCCGGTTGAGCACCGGAGAATCACCGTCGAGGTTCCGGATCGCTTTCAGCGTTCCCGCAAAACTGCTGGCAGACATCCGCCCAGCCTCGGTCAGATCCCGAAACGGATGACTGGCAGGAGCTTTTGCGGGTTGAGATCGTCACCAGCTGCGCGCGGTACTAGCCGAGAGCTTCGACCATCTCGGCTCGGACCTGCTGGTCGAGGGCGGCCCGTACGCATTCGGCGACCAGCCGAGGGAAGTTGTTTGCTGAGACCTGGCCAGCGAGCTTCTCCGGTGACATGCCGAGCCCGAGCTGCTTGGCTCCCTTGAGGGTGAGATCGTCGGCGAAGGGTCGCAGATCTGACCAGACCGTCTGAGCTTCCCTTAGGAAGATGGCAGCGCCCGCGGGACCGACTCCCTTGACTGATTGAAGCAGCTCCGAAACCTTGTCGGTGTCCGAGCCGGCATCGTGATGCAGTTTACGCAGGTCACCCCCCATCGCTCCAGCAGCAGCTGTGCGGCATCCGCCAGTTGGGTTGCCGTCGAGTCACCACATTAAGCGCTCCATCGCTCACCACGAGGACGACGAGCGTTGGCTGGCAGCCAGCCGCTGGTTGAGCACATCGGGATACAAGCACTCCATCGGGCCATCCTTGCTCAACCAGTCAACCAGCGACTAACCGCCGGGCTTGAGCAGCGGAAACAGGATTGTCTCCCGGATCCCGGCATTGGTGAGCAGCATCACCAGCCGGTCGAGGCCGAGGCCGAGGCCGCCCATTGGCGGGGCACCGAACTCCAGTGCCGCCAGGAAGTCCTCATCCAGCTGCATCGCCTCCTGGTTACCCGCCGCCGCCTGCCGGGACTGGGCGGTCAGCCGCTCACGCTGGATCACCGGGTCGACCAGCTCGGAGAACCCAGTACCACGTTCCACCCCACCGATGATCAGGTCCCAGGCTTCGATCACGTCTGGTTTGGCACGGTGCGGCCTGGCCAGCGGCTGAGCGGATGGCGGATAGTCACAGACGAAGGTCGGCTGCACCAGGGTCGGCTCGACCAGCTCGCCGAAGAGCTCGCAGACCAGCTTCTCCGCACCCCAGCCCGGATCGATCTCAACCTCATGTGCGGCGGCAATGACCCGCAGGTCGGCGGCCGAGGTTTGCGGGCTGATCTCCCGCCCGACCACGTCCGACAAGCCCGGGTAGACCCCCAGCCAGGGCCATTCCCCATCCAGGTTGATCGTCCCCTTCGGCGCCTCAATCAACCGGGAACCGAGCAGGTCGGCGCAGTCGACAATGATCTGCTGGACGAGCGCGGCAATGGACCTCTGGTCGCCCCAGGCCTCGTACACCTCCAGCATGGTGAACTCCGCGCTGTGGGTAGAGTCAATCCCCTCATTGCGGAAGATCCGGCCCAGCTCATAAACCTTCTCCACCCCGCCGACCACCGCCCGCTTGAGGAACAGCTCGAGTGCAATCCGCAGGGACATCGGGGTGTTGAACGCGTTCAGGTGGGTGTGGAACGGCCGCGCTGCCGCGCCACCATGGATCAGCTGCAGGATCGGGGTCTCGATCTCCAGATAGCGGAGCCGGTGCAGGGTCTCCCGGATGCTCCGGGTGATGGCTGCCCGGGTCCGGACCATGTCGCGGGCCTCGGTACGAACGGTGAGGTCGACATAACGCTGCCGGACCCGCATCTCGTCGGTCAGCTCGTTGTGCAGGCTGGGCATCGGCCGCAGCGCCTTCGCCGCCAGCTGCCAACGGCTGGCCAGCACCGACAGCTCACCGCGGCGGGAGGAGATCACCCGCCCCTCGACAAAGACGAAGTCGCCCAGATCGACGTCCGCTTTCCAACCGGCCAATGCGTCCGGTCCGACCGCGGCCAGCGACAACATCACCTGCAACCGGCTGCCGGAGTCAGCCAGGTCCATCCCCCCCTGCAGGGTGGCAAAGCAGAGCTTGCCGGTATTCCGGATGAATACCACCCGGCCGCTGACACCCACCACGTCCTGGGTCTCCTCGCCGGTCTCCAGGCGGTCCCACTCATCCCGTACGGCCTTCAGGCTGTGTGTCCGCGGCACACCAACCGGATAGGGCTCCCGCCCCTCGGCGAGCAGCCGGGCACGCTTGTCCAGCCGTACCTGCATCTGCTCGGGCACGGAACTTGCCTGTTCTGGATGAGCCTGTTCGGCTGGCTGAGTCACCGGTCCAGCGTATCGAGGGGACCCATCAGATTTGCTTCTGGCCGCTGGGTATCTGGGAGCCATCCTCGACGGCTGTCACTGCGCTGACGAGGTTGGGGTCAGCGAGAAGGCCTCGTCCAATTGCTGGACAGTGGGGGTCAAGTTCCGGAACATCCCCCCGGTGTGCCGGGCATCGTCCTATGGTGGACAGAGATGGCCTCGGCCATCGGCGCAGTTACCGATCCGTCTCGCTCAGACACCGCACACACCGCCGAAGGATTTTTTCTTGCCCGACTCGCCCCAGACCCGGCCGGATGCCACCGCGACGCTGACCGATGCGCTACGGCAGCGCATCCTGGTGCTGGACGGCGCGATGGGCACCATGATCCAGCAGCACAAGCTGGAGGAGTCGCACTTCAGGGGTGACCGTTTCGCCGACTGGCCCTCCGACCTTAAGGGCAACAACGACCTATTGAGCCTGACCCAACCCGAGATCATTCAGACGATTCATCGCACCTATCTCGAGGCCGGCGCCGACCTGGTCGAGACCAATACCTTCAACGCGCAGGCCATCTCGCTGGCCGACTATGGCCTGGAAGAGTTCGCCTATGAGCTGAACGTCGCCGCCGCCCAGCTAGCCCGGACCGAATGCGATGCCATGACGGCGCAGACACCGGACCAGCCGCGCTACGTGGTGGGATCACTCGGCCCGACGGTCCGGACGGCCTCCATCTCCCCCGACGTCAACGATCCGGGCAAGCGGAACGTCAGCTATGACGCGCTGGTCGCCGCCTACCTGGAGCAGGCTCGCGGCTTGGTCGATGGTGGCGCCGATCTGCTGCTGGTCGAGACGATCTTCGACACCTTGAACGCCAAGGCGGCGATCTTCGCGCTCGAGACCCTGTTCGCCGACCGCGGCCGGCGCTGGCCGGTGATGATCTCGGGGACCATCACCGATGCTTCCGGCCGGACTCTGTCGGGTCAGGTCACCGAGGCATTCTGGAACTCCGTCCGGCACGCCCGCCCGCTCTCGATCGGGCTGAACTGCGCCCTGGGTGCCAAGGAGATCCGGCCCTATCTCGCCGAGCTGTCCCGGCTGGCCGACTGTTTCGTCTCCTGCCACCCGAACGCCGGCCTGCCGAATGCCTTCGGAGAGTACGAGGAGTCGGCAGACCAGATGGCTGTGGTGGTCGAGGAGTTTGCCGCCAGCGGGCTGGTCAACCTGCTCGGCGGTTGTTGTGGCACCACCCCGGACCACATCAAGGCGATCGCTGCCGCGACTGATGGCAAGTCGCCGCGCCAGCCGGCCCAGACCGAACCGGCCCTGCGGTTGTCCGGACTGGAGCCGCTGACCATCACCGACGACTCGTTGTTCGCCAACATCGGCGAGCGGACCAACATCACCGGCTCGGCGAAGTTCCGCAACCTGATCAAGGCAGGCGATTACACAGGAGCGCTCGATGTGGCCCGCCAGCAGGTCGAGAACGGCGCCCAGGTGATCGATATCAATATGGACGAGGGGATGATCGACGGCGTTGCGGCGATGGACCGGTTCATGAAGCTGGTCGCCAGCGAGCCGGACATCTCCCGGGTGCCGGTGATGATCGACTCCTCCAAGTGGGAGGTGATCGAGACCGGGCTGAAGTGCATCCAGGGCAAGCCGATCGTCAACTCGATCTCGATGAAGGAGGGCAAGGAGAAGTTCATTGCTGAGGCCCGGTTGTGCCGCAAGTACGGCGCGGCCGTGGTGGTGATGGCCTTCGACGAACAGGGCCAGGCCGACACCCTGCAGCGCCGCAAGGAAGTCTGTGCAGAAGCCTATGCGATCCTGACCGAACAGGTCGGCTTCCCGGCCGAGGACATCATTTTCGACCCGAACGCGTTCGCAGTCGCCACCGGCATCGAGGAGCACGCCAACTATGGCGTCGACTTTATCGAGGCCACCCGTTGGATCAAGCAAAATCTCCCCCATACGCGGATCTCCGGCGGCGTGTCGAATGTGTCCTTCTCCTTCCGTGGCAACAATCCGGTCCGGGAGGCCATCCACGCGGTCTTCCTCTACCACGCCATCCAGGCCGGGATGGACATGGGCATTGTCAATGCCGGCGCCCTGGTCGTCTATGACGAGATTGATCCCGAGCTCCGGGAGCGGATCACCGACGTCATTCTCAACCGCAGGCCCGACGTTAACGAGAGCACCGAACGACTGATGGAGATTGCCGGCAAGTTCGCCGGTGATGGTTCGAAGCCGGATGTCGCCGACGAGGCCTGGCGCTCGCTGCCGGTGGCGGAGCGGATCACGCACGCGCTGGTGAAGGGGATCGACACCTTCGCCGAGACCGACGCAGAGGAACTGCGCCAGGAGATCGCTGACCGTGGCGGCCGGCCGATCGAGGTGATCGAGGGTCCACTGATGGCGGGCATGAACGTGGTCGGTGACCTGTTCGGCGCGGGCAAGATGTTCCTGCCCCAGGTGGTGAAATCGGCCCGGGAGATGAAGAAGGCCGTCGCCTACCTGATCCCGTTCATCGAGGCAGAGAAGAAGCCCGGC
>JBBSQO010000174.1:0-5168 GCA_038244025.1 Propionibacteriales bacterium | reverse complement strand
CTGGACGCCGCTGCGCAGGACGTGCTCACGCAGGTCGGGCGGAACCGAGAGCTTGCCGATCGCTGCCTTCACGCCGATCTCTGCGAACGACACGACGCTGAACAGCAAGTCGGTAGCCTGTTCGATCGCCTCTCGCGCGGCCGGCGAAACGGTTCGTGATCCTTCCAGTTCCCAGAGCACGACGTGGGTGTCCAGCAGTAACCTCATGTCGGCTCGTCGAGCAGCTCATCGAGTTCGTCATCGGTGAACTCGAAGTCGTCCGCGATCGAGATGCGACCGGCGAGGGAACCGCGCGCCGCCAGGAACCGCGACCCAGATGTGGCCCGTTCGATCCGGACAAGCCGCGCCACGGGAACGCCGTCGCGGGCAATCTCGACAGCTTCCCCAGCTTCCACCCGCGCGAGCAGTTTCGAGAGGTCCGTCTTGGCTTGACCGACATTCACCAGCATGCCAGCAAGCGTACCTCCTTGGCCAAGGTTAGCCAAGAAGATGGATGAAGGTGCGTTGCGCCGCTCTTGCTACCCCAACGGGCAGGCCTTGCTGTGACATTCGACCCCGGCGGGGACAATGGATCCCATGACCCGGACCAGCAACGCACGCAGAACAGGTGAACACCGGGGGAGGTGGTGGGCGAAGGGGCGTGGCCTTGAGCCCGATGTCTATGACTCCCTGATGACCTCGCTGGTAGCCCAGCACGGACATCCACAGATCCTCGCCTGGACCCGCTCACCACAGGGGGTGGTGGTCGGTCTGCCGGCCCAGCTGTGCGTCTCCACCGAAGGCGTCTGGACCCAGGTCGGCTGGCACACCATCGAGAAGGGTGGTTGGAACACCGAGACCCAGCAGCTGCAATGGGCACTCTATGGTGGCAGGCGCGGCTCGGTCGAGCTGGTGGCACCGGGCCGGCTGCCCGAGCTGTTCCGTGAACGTGTCGCCGCCAGCATTGCCGTCGAGCACTTCGAACCCGTCCCGGGCACCCGCGGCGGTGTCGTCATCAGTGGCCGCCGGGACCTCTCCGACAGCGTTGGCAGGCTGTCTTGGCACTCCACGCTGAGCAAGGGCGTGACCTGGCGAACCGATGGCGTCCAGGCGGTCACCGAGGCCGTGCTGGCCCGGTTGCGCTCCGAATACGACAACTAACGGCTCGCCTGTTAGGGTACGTATTCGCAAGAGTGCGATCCCCTGTAGCTCAATTGGCAGAGCAGCCGGCTGTTAACCGGCAGGTTGTTGGTTCGAGTCCAACCGGGGGAGCCAGACTTCCCAGCCGGTCTCGCGGTTTCCTCAGATCAGACGGCTTCGTAATTTTCTCAGACGGCTTCGTAATTTTTTTAGACCGCTTCGCCGATGCTTTTGGTCTGCAGCGCCTGGCGCTTGGTCTCCAGCGTGAGCAGCGCGGAGAACATCTGGTTGTAGCGCGTCGTCTGCTCGACCGGGTTGGTCCGTTGTAGCCGCGACTTCAGCTCGGCAATCTGCCGGATCACCCGTAACAGCCGGAGCTTGGCGGCGTAGGAGACCACATAGTGCTTGTCCGCCCGGCCGGTCAGCAGCAGCGGTTCCACCGCCAGCGCCACCACGAGCTGCTGGCCGACCGGCTGGCTGGCATCGATGACGCGTTGCGGCCAGTCCGCACCATAGGGCTGTCCTGGCCGCTGTTCCCCTGTCCCGGCCACGGCCGAGCCTGCCGCGGCCGAGTCAGTGTGAGCCTGGACCACCCCGGCTAGGACAGCGGCATAAGCGGGATGGGTGAAGTCGGCTGAGGTGAGACCCTCCCAGTCCTCGTCGAAGAGAGACGGCACCTGGATCAGCAGCTTCGCCGTCTCCCGCTCCACGAACAGCCCACGGTCCCGGGGATCCGGCAGCGGAACAGCCTCCTCAACAGCTGTTGCGGTCACCTGATCAGGGTGCTGGTCACTTCCCGCACCGGGCCGGTCCGGTCGGTCCGCCGGATCCTGTCGGCGGTCTCCAGCCTGCCGATCGTCCCGGGCCGGTCGATCATCTCGGCCCTGTCGATCATCTCGGCCCTGTCGATCAACTCGGCCCGCCCCGCCCCGGCCCCGCTTGGTTCCCCGCGATGCCGCCTTCATCACCTCGCGGCGCACCTCGTCCACATCCATCCCCAGCAGACCGGCCAGTTCTCGGGCATACCCGGACACCATCGAGGAGTCGCGAATGCTCGCCACCAGCGGTGCCGCCTCACGCAGGGCCGCTACCCGCCCGTCGGCCCGGTCCAGGTCGTGCTGCTTCAGCACGTTGGACATCACGAACCGATAGAGCGGTACCCGGCGGCCCACCAGCTCCCGGACCGCCGCCGCGCCGTGCTGCAGGCGCAGATCGCAGGGGTCCAGCCCGCCCGGCTCGATCGCGACGTAGGTCTGGGAGATGAAGTTCTGGTCACCGGCAAAGACCTTCAGCGCCGCCGCCTGTCCGGCCGCATCGCCGTCGAAGGTGAAGATCACCTCGCCATGGAAGGCGTCGTGGTTGCCCATCAGCCGGCGGAGCATCCTGGCATGATCATCACCGAACGCCGTCCCGCAGGAAGCCACCGCGGTGCCCACCCCGGACAGGTGGGCCGCCATCACATCGGTGTAGCCCTCGACAATGACGGCCTGGCTCTTCTTGCCGATCTCCTGACGGGCCAGGTCCAGCCCGTACAGCACCTGCGACTTCTTGTAGAGCGGTGTCTCCGGGGTGTTGATGTACTTGGCCGGCAGTCGGTCATCGTCGAAGATCCGTCGCGCACCGAAGCCAACCACCGACTTGCCCGAGTCGCGGATCGGCCACAACAACCTACCGCTGAAGAAGTCATATCCAGCCTCGCGGACCAGACCGGCCCGGACCAGCTCAGCATCGGTATATCCCCTGCCGCGCAGATGCTGCCGCAGCACCTTCCCACCGCGGGGGGCAAAACCGACACTGAAACGCATCGCGGCATCCCGGTCAAAGCCGCGTTCGGCCAGAAACTGCCGGGCCACCAGCGCGCCCGGCGACCTCAGCTGCTCGGCGAAGAAGTCCGCCGCCAGCTGGTTGGCCTCCATCAACCGCAACCGCAGTCCCGGCTCTGGTCGTGGTCCGCTGTCCTCGGTGTAGCGCAGCTGAATCCCGACCTTGTCGGCCAGCCGCTCAATCGCCTCAACGAAGGACAGGTTGTCGATCTTCTGCAGGAAGCTGATGGCATCGCCGCCCTCGCCGCAGCCGAAGCAGTAGAAGAACCCGCGCGACGGCGTCACCTGAAAGCTGGCCGTCTTTTCGTCGTGGAACGGGCACAGCCCCTTCATCGAGCCACCGCCGGCATTCTTCAGCATCACATAGGAGCTGACGATCTCGTCGATCCTGACGCGGCCGCGGACCGCTTCGATGTCGTCGTCGTTGATCCGGCCTGCCACGGCGGCGAGTCTACTTCGCTGCACCGGCCGTTGCGTCCCGAGTACAGTCAACCTGTGGATAGTGAACCCGTGGATAGTGAACGCGTGGATGCAGCCGCTCGCGACATCCCCTGGGTCATCTTCGATGGCGACTGTTCCTTCTGTACCTCAAGTGTCCGGTGGCTGTCGAGGAGGTTCAGCCGCGGTGATGGACGTGATCCGCGGCTGGTGCCCTGGCAGTGCACCGACCTTGGCCTGTTGGGGACCACCCAGGAACGTACCGAGCACGAGGCGCTCTGGGTCACCCCGGATGGCAAGATCTTCGGCGGTGGTCAGGCCTTCGCCCAATGGCTGCGGTACCGGCCGGGCCCGCTGCGTCTGCTCGGCCGACTGATGGCCCTGCCCGTCATCCGTACGGTGGTGGCCGGTGTCTATCGGCTGGTGGCCAACAACCGGAGCCTGATGCCCGGCGGCACCCCGGCCTGCGCCTTGCCCCCTACCCAGCGCCCCGGCGACCAAAGCTGAACCGCCAGGAACCGAGTCGTTCCAGCGGGGCGAAGGCCAGCCAGCAGATCAGCGTCGGGGCGAAGTGGATGTACAAGATGGCCGTGGTGAAGACATGAAAGTCGAGCCAGAACACCGCCGCCGCCAGCAGGGCCCGGCCGCGCAGCCACAAGACGACGATGGATGACCACTCCGCCAGGTAGCTGATCCACTGCATTACCCGGAGCAGGCCGGGGTACGGCAGCAGGAACTGCCCCAGGCCGTGCGGGCGGCGGACGATGGCCCAGGTCAGGATGGCACTGTTGGGCCAGGAGGTGAAGCTCCAGTGCCCGCTGCGCAGCTTGGTGCAGGCGGACAGGAAATAAGTCGCCAGCACCGCGATCTGGATGCAGCGCAGGATCCAGCCGGCCTTATCCGACGATGAGGTGGCCCGCCAGCGGCCGGGGATGGCGCCGATGGTCGGCAGCACCCACAGCGCAACGACCAACGCCAGATGATCATGGTCAACCTTGCCGTAGCTCATCCCGATGGCTGTCCACCAGGTGAAGCCGGCGGCCACGACCAGGCCGGACACCCGGGGCAGCCGGTTGGCGGCAGCCAGCAGGCAGAAGACCCACAACACCAGATAGAGACCGGTGGTGAGCTGGATGCTGGGCGGCGGTAGATGGAAGAGCCGGGCGATGAACAACGGCTCGTACAGATCCGGATGGCGGCTCAGCGGCCGGGTATCCCGGACCAGCAGGTGCATGTCAACCAGCACAAACAAGTAGAGCACCGTACGCAGGATGGCGATCCGCGCCTCCGGCAGCACCGGCATGAACCAGTTCCTCGTCCGGGCCAACCAGGACCGCGATGCGACGGAGCCGGCCGGGACAGATCGAGCGGCGGCAGTCGTGGCTGACACCCCAGCCCCGCTGGTCATGGCTGCACCGCCCAGCTGGCCAGCTGATGCACTTCGGTTGGCCCCTGCTTCCCATTCACCAAGGTGGTGACGTCTTGAACCAGCCACAGTTTCTTGAGGGGTGGCTGGCCGGGATGATGCCGTTGCCAGCCATCGGCGACGGCCCGGAGCAAACTCGGGTCCTGCTCGATGACCGGGATCCGTGCCTCGATCTCCGCACGCCCGATGCCGGCCGTCTCAGGCCGGAGCGGGATGTCGATCCGGTCACCGCCGGACCGCAGACCCTCCACCCGGGTGATCACGATGGTTGCGTCGTTGGCGGGTGAGAACGCGTACTGCGACAACGGCCCGACCGGCCAGACATCATCGCTCATCCGCAGCGAACCATTCAACAAGATGAT
>JBBSQO010000173.1:0-5185 GCA_038244025.1 Propionibacteriales bacterium | reverse complement strand
GATGCGGCTGTGGTCGCCTACTTCGGCGACGGGGCGAGCAGCCAGGGTGACGTCAATGAGGCTTTCATCTTCGCAGCGTCCTACAACGCACCTATCGTCTTCTTCTGTCAGAACAACCAGTGGGCCATCTCGGAGCCGATCGAACGGCAGTCGCGGATCCCGCTCTACCAGCGGGCCAACGGCTTTGGCTTTCCCGGTGTCCGGGTGGACGGCAACGATGTCCTGGCGGTCAAGGCTGTCACCGAGCAGGCACTGGACAATGCGCGCTCCGGCAATGGGCCGACCCTGATCGAGGCCTACACCTACCGGATGGGTGCGCACACCACCTCCGACGACCCGTCCAAGTACCGGATGGCGGCCGAGCTGGAGCACTGGAAGCTGAAGGACCCGATTGAGCGGGTCCGGGCCTACCTGCGCGGCTCCGGCGCCGGAGACGAGGCGTTCTTCGACAATCTGCAGACCGAGTCCGATGATCTGGCTGCCGACCTGCGAAAGCGCTGCCTGGAGATGCCGGACCCGGACATGGCGGACAGTTTCGGGCTCGTGTATGACGAGCAGACGCCTTACCTGGCCGAGCAGCAGAGCCGGTACCTGGAGTACCAGGCATCGTTTTCCGAAGAGGCCTCGCCGGCCGGCGCAGGAGATTCCGTAGCGGCAGGAGGGGTTCAGTCATGACCAAGATGACCATGGCCAAGGCACTCAATGCCGGACTCCGACGCGCCCTCGAGGCCGACCCCAAGGTGGTCTTGGCTGGTGAGGACATCGGCAAGCTGGGCGGCGTCTTCCGGGTGACCGAGGGGTTGCAGAAGGACTTCGGGGAACACCGGGTGATCGACTCGCCGCTGGCCGAGTCGGGCATTGTCGGCACCGCCGTCGGGATGGCGCTGCGCGGCTACCGACCCGTGTGTGAGATGCAGTTCGACGGGTTCACCATGCCGGCCTTTGACCAGATCGTCAGCCAGGTGGCGAAGATGCACTTCCGCTCCCAGGGGAAGCTGCCGATGCGGATGGTGATCCGGATCCCGTTCGGCGGCGGTATCGGTGCGGTCGAGCATCATAGTGAGTCACCGGAGGCCTACTTTGCCCATACCGCTGGGCTGAAGGTGGTGGCCTGTTCCAATCCGGCCGATGCCTACTGGATGATCCAGCAGGCGATCGCCTCCGATGATCCGGTGATCTTCTTCGAGCCGAAGCGGCGCTACCACGAGAAGGCGGAGGTGGACGAGACGGCCACCCCGGAACCGCTGCACCAGGCGCGGGTGGTCAATGAGGGCACCGACCTGACCCTGCTCGCCTATGGGCCGATGGTGAAGACCTGTCTGGATGCGGCGAAGGCCGCCGCCGAGGAAGGCCAGAGCCTCGAGGTCATTGATCTTCGTTCGATGTCACCGATCGACCTGGCCACCATTGTGACGTCGGTCCAGAAGACCGGCCGGCTCGTCACCGTACATGAGGCGCCGGTCAACCTGGGCCTTGGCGCGGAGCTGGCCGCCCGGATCACCGAGCGGTGCTTCTACTCACTGGAGGCTCCGGTGCTGCGGGTCGGCGGCTACGACACCCCGTACCCGCCGAGCCGGCTGGAGGAGGAGTTCCTGCCGGACCTGGATCGAGTGCTGGACATGGTCGACCGATCACTGGCCTACTGAGCTGATGAGGAAGTTGCAGGGTCGATGAGAGAGTTGCAGGGCCGATGAGGGAGTTGCACGCGCTATGAAGGAATTCCGGCTACCCGATCCCGGCGAGGGCCTGGTGGAAGCGGAGATCGTCACCTGGCGGGTCGCCGAGGGCGACCAGGTCAAGATCAACGACATTGTGGTGGAGATCGAGACTTCCAAGTCGCTGGTCGAGCTGCCGATCCCGTACGCCGGCACGGTGACCAGGCTGCTGGCCGCCGAGGGTGACACGGTGGACGTGGGTGCCCCCATCATTATGGTCGATGACGGGACCGGTACGGCCACGCCGGCCGAGCCGGCAGCCCCCGCCGCTGAACCCGAGCCGCAGCAACCGGCGACCGACATGGGTGAGGAGATCGAGGAAGGCAAGATGGGCGGGGCCGCGCCGGGCGGCCGGGTGGCCGTCCTGGTCGGTTACGGCCCGAAGACGACCGAGGCCAAGCGCAGACCGCGGAAGGCGGCGGCCGCCAGCGCGTCGCAGCGGGAGAAGGAGAGCCGGCAGGAGGCGCGGGAAGCCGTCGGCAAGGCGTTCGACACCTCCCAGCCGGTGTCGCGCCAATCCGATGTACGGACCCCGATGCTGCCGCTGCACGCAGAACCCAGTGGCGCGCCGCTGCCCGGGCCAGGTCGGGGACCGGGCGAACCGGTCGCCGCCGCCGGCAAGATGCTGGCCAAGCCGCCGGTTCGTAAGCTGGCCAAGGATCTCGGTGTTGATCTTGGCTCCATCTCCGGCTCCGGTGAGGGCGGGATCATCACCCGGGACGATGTACAGAGCGCCGCCCAGGTAGCACCGGAATCTACGGCGGCATCGAAGCCCGCGGAGCCTGCCGGCGACACCACGCAGGTGGTTTCTGTTGCGGCAGTGGCAGGCCCGTTGTCTGGTCAGATCACCAGGATCCCGGTCAAGGGCGTCCGAAAGATGACCGCCGATGCAATGGTGTCCTCAGCCTTCACCGCACCCCACGTGACCGAATGGGTGACCACCGATGTCACCGCCACGATGGAGCTGGTGGAGCAGCTGAAGGGACGCCGCGAGTTCGCCGGGTTGAAGATCTCGCCACTGCTGGTGGTGGCGAAGGCGGTCTGTTTGGCGCTGCGGCGCAATCCCGCCCTGAACGCCAGCTGGGACGCCGGCGCCCAAGAGATCATCTGGAAGGGCGACGTCAACCTGGGTATCGCCGCGGCCACGCCACGGGGGCTGATAGTGCCGAACATCAAAGATGCTGGTGAGCTTGGGCTGGTGGACCTGGCCGGGGCGATCAACCAGCTGGTCTCGGTGGCCAAGGAGGGCCGGACCCAGCCGGCCGACACGGCGCAGGGCTCGTTCACCATCACCAATGTTGGCGTCTTCGGTGTCGATGCCGGCACCCCGATCATCAACCCGGGCGAGGCCGGAATCCTGTGCCTGGGCGGCATCAGCCGTCGCCCCTGGGTACTGGGGACCGGCGGTGCGGAGCGGATCGAGCCACGCTGGGTGACCACGCTGGCCCTGTCGTTCGACCACCGGATGGTCGATGGCGAGGAAGGCTCGAAGTTCCTGGCCGATGTGGCCCTGCTACTCGCCGACCCGGCTCTGGCCCTGCTGTTCTGATCTGCCGATGGGTCGGCATCAACGAGGGAGTGTGTGGTGATGGAGGAGACCAGCAAGCTGGAGCAGGCCCGGCGGGCCATCCGGACCCGGGAGTACTACTCGGCCTTTCCGGAGTCGCCGAGCCCGCGCGTCTATGGCGAGACGGCGGCGGCAGAAGGGAAGGCGGCCTTCGAGTCGCTGCTGGGCAAGGACTTCGACGTCTCCACACCGGGGGCCAACGACCGGGTCTCGCCGGAGAAGTCTCCGTTCGGCATTGAGCTTGATGTCAGCTACCCGCAGGTGGCCGGTGACGGCATTGCCGAGCTGGTCGACGCGGCCTGGCGCGGTGTCCGGGCCTGGCGCGATGCCGGTCCGCAGCGTCGGGCCGACGTCTGTGTCCGGATCCTCGACGCGCTGCAGGCCCGGGTCTTCGAGCTGGCCCATGCCGTCCAGCACACCTCCGGCCAGGCCTTTGTGATGTCCTTCCAGGCCGGCGGCACTCACGCCCTGGACCGGGCGCTGGAAGCAATCGCGTACAGTCTGGAGGTGATGACCTTCCATGTCGAGCAGGGCAGCTGGAGCAAGCCGGGGCGTGGCGGAACGACGGTGCTGGACAAGACCTTCACGGTGGTGCCGCGCGGGGTGGCACTGGTGATCGGCTGCCACACCTTCCCGACCTGGAACTCCTATCCCGGCCTGTTCTCCTCCCTGGCCTGCGGCAATCCGGTGATCGTCAAGCCGCATCCGCAGGCGGTGCTGCCGCTGGCCATCACCGTACAGACCTGCCAGCGGGTGCTGGCCGACGCAGGCTTTGACCCGCACCTGGTCACCCTCGCGGCAGAGCGTGATGGAGATCAGCTCGCCAAGGACCTCGCCACCAACAAGCGGGTGCGGATCATTGACTTCACCGGCGGTAACGAGTTCGGTGACTGGCTGGAGAAGAATGCCAACCAGGCAGAGGTGTTTGCCGAAAAGGCCGGGGTGAACCCGATCGTGCTTGACTCGACCGATGACTTCGCCGGCCTGTGCGCGAACCTTGCCTTCACCCTGACCCTGTATTCCGGGCAGATGTGTACCACCTCGCAGAACCTCTTCGTGCCCAGGGACGGGATCGCCACCGACCAGGGCACCAAGTCACCGACCGAGATCGGCGCGGCGATCGGGGTGGCGATGGAGACGCTGCTGGGCGAGGATGCCCGAGCGGTCGAGCTGCTGGGTGCCATTGTCAGCCCGGCAGTACAGCAACGGCTGGAGCGGGCGGATGCGCTGGGTGAGGTGCTCGTGGCATCCCGGCCGATCGCCCATCCGCAGTATCCGGATGCGGCGGTGCGGACCCCAATGATGGTGGCGCTGGACGCTGACTCAACGACCTTTGGCACGGAATGCTTCGGTCCGGTGTCCTTCCTGATCAGCACGGCCAACACCGGGGAGTCACTAGAGCTCCTTGGCCGTACGGTGGCCGAGCAGGGCGCGATGACGGCTGCCGTCTACAGCACCTCAGATGACGTGCTGGCCGCGGCGCGGGAGATCTCATTGCAGGTTGGTGTCGCGCTGAGTGAGAACCTGACCGGTCAGGTGTACGTCAACCAGTCAGCCGCCTACTCCGACTTCCACGGCACCGGGGCCAACCCGGCCGCAAACGCTGCCTACACCGACCTGGCCTATGTGGCGAACCGTTTTCATCTGGTGCAGAGCAGGCGGCCCGGACATCAATCGGGCGCCAGCTGATCAGGCGTCCAGCTTGCTCCGGATGCTGCTCGTGTCCTCGGCGGTGCGTACCAGGGCCACCGCAAACTCCAAGATGATCCGGACAAAGAGGATCCACAACATGATGGGGATCCAGGCGAACAGAATGGCCAGCAAGCCGCGGAGGATGTTGGCGCCGTAGAAGGCAGCCAGCACGGCGACCAGGTAGTAGACCGCACCGATGATGATGGTCAAG
>JBBSQO010000172.1:0-5189 GCA_038244025.1 Propionibacteriales bacterium | reverse complement strand
TATCGGGAGTTCCGGCAGGCCGACATCGACATTGTCGGCCAGGGCGAGCTGGCCGCCCACTATGACGTGGAACTGCCGCTGGTGGCCTTGTCCGCCCTGGAGCGGCTGCGCATTGATCTTGGTGTGCCGCCGGTGATCATGCGGGTGAACAACCGTCAGCTGAGTCAAGGCTTCTTTGCCGGGCTGGGCCTGGATGACCCGGCGAGCGTGCTTCGGCTGGTCGACAAGTACGACAAGATCGGTCCGGACAAGATCCGCGAGCTGTTGACCAGTGAGGCCGGGGCCACCGCCGCTCAGGCCGACGCCTGTGTCGCGCTGGCGCAGATCTCGACTGCCGATGAGTCCTTTGTCGACCAGGTCCGGACCCTCGGCATCTCCAGCGACCTGCTGGATGCCGGTCTGGAGCAGCTGGCGGCGGTGGTCCGGGCCGCCGGCGAGCAGGTGCCGGGCCGGCTGGTGGCCGATCTCAAGATCGCCCGCGGCCTGGACTACTACACCGGCACCGTGTACGAGACCGAGCTGCAGGGCAGTGAGTCCCTCGGCTCGATCTGCTCCGGTGGCCGCTATGACTCGCTGGCCAGCGACGGTAAGACCAGCTACCCCGGCGTCGGCCTGTCGTTCGGCATCACCCGGATCCTGGCGCCGCTGCTGAACCAGGGCAGGCTGCGGGCCTCCCGACCGGTGCCGACCTGTGTGCTGGTGGCGCTGGAGTCCGAGGAGGCCCGTACCGCAGCGACCGGGGTGGCAACGCAGCTGCGGTCCCGCGGCATCCCGACCGAGGTGGCGCCCATGGCGGACAAGTTTGGCAAGCAGATCCGCTATGCCGACCGGCGGTCGATCCCGTACGTCTGGTTCAGCGCCCGGGCCGACCCAGACCGGGCCAATCACGAGGTCAAGGACATCCGCAGCGGGGACCAGGTGGCCGCCGATCCGGCGTCGTGGATGCCGCCGGCGGCCGACCTGAGGCCGCGGGTGATCTCCCAGTGGTGAGGAATGTCACAGTGGTGAGGAATGGACGGTGAATAATGGTTGAGCAGCAGCGGGGCCACAACGTGCTGGCCTCGGCCGACAGTACGGCCTACCGGTCGCTCCGCAAGCAGCCGTCCTCGCGGGCCGAGCGGTATGCCATTGGCAAGGGCCTGCGGCAGCAGGTGCCGCGCTCGTCGTTGGCCGGCTGGGAGGTGCCGGCGGACCGGCCGGACCCGGTCGAGCTGATCATCGAGTCCCACTCTGGCCGGGTGCCGGAGCTGATCCCGGTCCGGGTGGCACGGATGGTGGCCTCCCCGTACGGGTTCCTGCGCGGCAGCGCGGTGGTGATGGCCGCAGACCTGGCCGGGCTGCCGGCCACCGGCATCACGCCGGTGATCTGCGGTGACGCGCACCTGGGCAACTTCGGTTTCTATGCCTCGCCCGAGGGTGAGCTGGTGATCGACCTGAACGACTTCGACGAGGCGCATCCGGGCAGCTGGGAGTGGGATCTGCGCCGGCTGGTGGCCAGCATCTGGGTGGCCGGTCGGGAGAACGGCTCCACAGAGGAGCAGTGCCAGGCCTCGGTGTCCTCCTGCGTAGCCGCCTACCGCGACGAGGTCCGCTACCTGGCCGACCAGCCGCTGCTGACCCGGTCGTACAACCGGCTGGATGTGAACCGGCTGCACGAGACGGTAACCGAGAAGTCGCTACGGGACGAGATCGAGCGTTCGGTCAAGCGGGCCCGGACCAGGACCAGCGACCGGGCGTTGCCGCGGTTCACCAAGGAGCACCAGGGCAAGCGGCAGATTGTCACCGAACCGCCACTCATCACCCGGCTGGAGGCGGCCGAGGCCGAGCAGGTCGCCGTCGCACTGGATGAGTATCTGGTCACGCTGGCCCCGCACTGGCGCCGCGCGCTGGGCGGCTACACCCTGGTCGACCTCGCCCACAAGGTGGTCGGCGTCGGCAGCGTCGGGCTACGGGCCTACGTCGCCCTGCTGGAGGGCAGCAGCCCCGACGATGTGGTGTTCTTGCAGATGAAGCAGGCCCGGCGCTCGGTGCTGGCCAAGTATGTGCACGGTGACCTGGCCTGGCACGCCCACCAGGGCCAGCGGGTGGTGGAGTACCAGCAGGCGTTGCAGACCGTCAGCGACCCGCTGCTCGGCTGGACCACGGTGGGCGACCAGCAGTTCTATGTCCGGCAGTTCCGCAACATGAAGGGCACCGTCCCGCTGGATGCCATCGATGCGGCCGCGCTGACCGACTATGCCGGCATTGTCGGCCACCTGCTGGCCAAGGGGCACGCCCGGACCAGCGGCGCCTCGATGATCGCCGGTTATGTCGGCTCCTCGGACAAACTGGACCTGGCGCTGGCTACGTTCGCCCGCGCCTATGCCGACCAGACCGAGACCGACCACGCCCGGCTGGTCACCGCCGTCCGGCAGGGCCGGCTGCCGGTCGACGCGGACGGCTGAGCTCACGCCTGGTCAGCACGTGCTGGTCCATAGGTTCCGACAGCTCTCGCAGTGCCTACCCGGTACCGCATAGGCAATCTAGTGTGCGCGACCGGTGAACGGGTGCGCGAGCGGGTCGCGGCCGGCCAATTGAGACCGGCGGTGCCGTACGGCTGCGGCCGAGATAGAATACGACCGGCCCCTCGGGGCCAGCCTCGCTCGTACC
Organism: Propionibacteriales bacterium; assembly: GCA_038244025.1. Lineage (GTDB taxonomy): Bacteria > Actinomycetota > Actinomycetes > Propionibacteriales > Propionibacteriaceae > Microlunatus. The sequence goes on along the minus strand of JBBSQO010000172.1, from coordinate 2,540 downwards.
CAACCGTCCCGGAAAGCACCAGGTCCCCATGCCCAGCCAGCCAGCCAGCCCGAACGCCGCCACTGCGGATTCGCCGGATCAGGATCCGAGCAGCCGTACCGGCACTGCCACGGTGAAGCGCGGGATGGCCGAGATGCTGAAGGGCGGCGTCATCATGGACGTCGTCACTGCCGATCAGGCCAAGATCGCCGAAGACGCCGGCGCGGTGGCCGTGATGGCGCTGGAACGGGTACCCGCCGACATCCGCGCCCAGGGCGGGGTATCCCGGATGAGCGATCCGGACATGATCGAAGCCATCATCGACGCGGTGTCGATTCCGGTGATGGCCAAGGCCCGGATCGGCCACTTTGTCGAAGCGCAGGTGCTGCAGACGCTCGGGGTGGACTACATCGACGAGTCCGAGGTGCTGACCCCGGCAGACTATGCGAACCACATCGACAAGTGGAAGTTCACCGTGCCATTCGTCTGCGGTGCGACCAACCTAGGCGAGGCCCTGCGCCGCATCGGCGAGGGCGCGGCGATGATCCGTTCCAAGGGCGAAGCGGGCACCGGTGATGTGTCGAACGCGACCATGCACATGCGCCGGATCGGTGCCGAGATCCGCCGGATGACCTCGCTCACCGATGACGAGCTGTACGTGGCGGCCAAGGAGTTGCAGGCACCGCTCGACCTGGTGCGGGAGGTCGCCCGGACCGGCAAACTGCCGGTCGTGCTGTTCACCGCCGGTGGAATCGCCACCCCAGCCGACGCCGCGATGATGATGCAGCTGAACGCCGAGGGCGTCTTCGTCGGCTCGGGCATCTTCAAGGCAGGAAATCCAGCCGAGCGCGCCGCGGCCATCGTCCAGGCCACCACCTTCTTCGATGATCCAGCGGTGATCGCCAAGGTGTCCCGCGGACTGGGCGAAGCCATGGTGGGCATCAACGTGGACGAGATCCCACAGCCACACCGGCTGGCCGAACGCGGCTGGTGACAGTTCCCCGGATCGGGGTGCTGGCCCTGCAGGGCGACGTCGGGGAGCATCTGCGGATCCTGTCCAGCTGTGGAGCATCGGCCGCGCGGGTGCGCCGGCCAGCCGAACTGGGTGATCTTGACGGGATCGTGCTGCCCGGCGGAGAGTCGACCACCATCGACAAGCTAGCCCGGATCTTCGGTCTCCGTGACCCGCTGGTCGCCGCCCTGGCCGGCGGTCTGCCGGCCTTTGGCTCCTGCGCCGGGATGATCCTGCTCGCGGACCGGATCATCGACGGGCCGGGCGACCAGCAGACCTTCGGCGGACTCGACATCACGGTCCGGCGCAATGCCTTCGGTAGCCAGGCGCAGTCGTTCGAGACCGATATCGACCTCGATGAGTTGCCCGGCGGTCCGGTGCATGCCGTGTTCATTCGGGCCCCCTGGGTCGAGCAGGTCGGGGCCGGCGTCACCGTGCTCGGTCGGGTCGAGCAGCCGCTCCGGCCTCAGGCGCAGGGCCGGGTGGTCGCGGTCCGGCAGGGCAACCTGCTGGCCACCTCTTTCCATCCCGAGATCGGCGGCGACCACCGGGTGCACGAGTACTTTGTCGACCTGGTGCGCCACCATGCCGACTCGCGCTAGGGGTCAGCGGCGAGAGTTCGTCGGGGGTCAGGGGTGGCCCAGCCATTCAAGTGGAGGTTCACCACTACCGACCCCGCAGGTCTGCTCGAACGACTCGAGCATCGAGAACAGCGCTGCCCCCTGGACCCGCATCAAGACCAAGCAGCATGACCCCCGATGAACATACGAACCTGATCACTGCGCGGTGCCAGGCAACGGGCGGTGGCCGGGCCGGCGGCGGGCCGTATTCCCTTCGCGCCTCGAACGACCCAGCCCGTAGGATCGGATACTGCGTTGACCAGCAAGGCTGGTCACCATCACCGGGAGCAGACCTCCCTTGAGTCCGGAAGGAACTTCACGTGCTTCGTACCCACAATGCCGGCACCCTGCGCGCCGAGCATGCTGGCACCCCTGTCACCCTGGCTGGCTGGGTGGCCCGCCGACGAGACCATGGCGGCGTCGCCTTCCTGGACCTCCGTGATGCCTCGGGCGTGGTCCAGGTGGTGGTGCGTGATGAGGTGCTGGCCGCGTCCGGTGCCCACGATCTGCGTAACGAGTACTGCATCACCGTCACCGGCGAGGTGGAGCGGCGCCCTGAGGGCAACGCCAACCCGGACCTGCCAACCGGTGCGGTCGAAGTGGTGGTGGCCGAGCTGGAGGTGCTGAGCCCCTCGGCCGCGCTGCCGTTCCAGATCGACGAGCGAGACAGCGTCGGTGAGGAGGTCCGGCGGCGCCACCGCAACCTGGCCCTGCGCCGGCCGGCGCCGGCCGCAGCGCTACGGCTGCGCAGCGAGGTCAACCGGGTGGCCCGGACAATCCTGGCCGAGCGGAACTTCGTCGAGGTGGAGACACCGACCCTGACCCGGTCCACCCCCGAGGGTGCCCGCGACTTCCTGGTCCCGGCCCGGTTGGCGCCCGGCTCCGGCCGAGGCGCTGCGCCTGCGTTCCAGGGTCAACCGCGCCGCCCG
>JBBSQO010000171.1:0-5213 GCA_038244025.1 Propionibacteriales bacterium | reverse complement strand
TGCCCAGGAAATGATCAATCGCGAGCAAACTAGCCCCCCATTGGGCCTTTCCAGGGGCGTTTGCTTGCAATCAGCCAGCGTCGGGGTGGGCTATCAGTGGACGAGGTACCACAACGCACCGCTGACCCGTCACATCTTCACCGACACGCCCCAGAAATTGGTGAGAATGTGACGGGTCGGCTGGTTGTTACGGGCTGGGGCCGCTACGGGGGACCAAAGTGATGGGACACTGAAGTCCCGGCGCCCGACTCAACCGGCGCATCGGCGGTCAGCAGAGTGCAGTCCAGCAACGCTGCCAGCGCTACGTAGCAGGCGTCGTAGGAGGACAGGTTGTCCCTCACCGCCCATCCCCGATCCAGCAACGAGAACATCGGGTACCTCCTCAATCCGAGGTTCCGCCACACATCCAGGATGGTCCAACCGGCGCCAGCGGTTAGCTGTCGGGTCGGGTCAGCCAGCCAGCTTCTCAATGATCAGCTCGCGGACCCGGCCGGCGTCGGCCTTGCCGCCCATCTCCTTCATCACCACGCCAATTAGCGCTCCGGCGGCCTGCACCTTGCCGCCACGGACCTTGTCGGCCACGGCCGGATTTGACTCGATCGCCTGGTCGACGGCAGTACCCAGCGTGCCCTCGTCCGACACCACGGCCAGGCCGCGCTGCTCGATCACCTCGGCCGGTGTTCCCGCACCGGCAATGATGCCGTCGAAGACCTGCCGGGCCAGCTTGTCGTTGATGGTTCCGGCCTCGACCAAACCCTGGACTTCGGCCACCTGCTCCGGAGTCACCCCGGCATCCTCAAGATCAACGGCGATCTCGTTGGCGCGCCGGGCCAGCTCGGTCATCCACCACTTCCGGGCCGGCTGTGGTGCACACCCGGCCGCCACCGTCGCCTCGATCGCGTTCACGGCACCGGCACTGATCACGTCGCGCATCTCCAGGTCGGAGAATCCCCAGTCGGCAACCAGCCGCTTCATTCGCTGCATCGGTGGTTCCGGCAGCGTGGTGCGCAGCTGGGAGATCCACTCCTCGCTGGGAGCCACCGGGACCAGGTCCGGCTCAGGGAAATAGCGATAGTCCTCCGCGGACTCCTTGCTTCGGCCGGACAAGGTGGTACCGGAATTCTCCTGCCAGTGCCGAGTCTCCAACCGAACTGTCCCACCATCGGTGAGGACGGCTGCCTGCCGGGTGATCTCGTAACGTACTGCCCGTTCGACGCTGCGCAGCGAGTTGACGTTCTTGGTCTCGGTACGGGTGCCAAACTCCGCCACCCCACGTGGTCGCAACGAGAGGTTGGCATCGCAGCGCAGCGACCCCTGTTCCATCCGGACGTCGGACACGCCCAGCGCCCGAAGCAGGTCCCGAAGCATCTGGACGTACACCCGGGCGACCTGAGGTGCCTTCTCGCCGGTGCCCTCAATGGGCTTGGTGACGATCTCCACCAGCGGCACCCCGGACCGGTTGTAGTCGAGCAGCGAATGGCTGGCGCCATGAATCCGCCCGGTCGCGCCACCGACGTGCAGCGACTTGCCAGTGTCCTCCTCCATGTGGGCCCGCTCGATGCCGATCCGGTACGACTCCCCGTCCACCTCAACCTCGGTATAACCATCAAAGGCGATCGGCTCATCGTACTGGGAGATCTGGTAGTTCTTCGGCATGTCCGGATAGAAGTAGTTTTTCCGGGCGAACCGCGACCAGGGTGCGATCGAGCAGTTCAGGGCCAGACCGATCCGGATGGCCGACTCGATCGCCTTGGCATTGACGACCGGCAGTGATCCCGGCAGCCCGAGGCAGACCGGACAGGTCTGGGTGTTCGGTTCACCGCCGAACACGGTCGAGCAGCCGCAGAACATCTTCGAGGCGGTGTTCAGCTCGACATGCACCTCCAGGCCCATCACCGGATCGAAGCCGTCCAGCGCATCCTCAAAGCTCAACACACGATCACTCATCGGGCTGCTCCCGCCAGCTGTAGTTCGGGGATCTGGTTCAGCAGCGGGCCGCCCCACTGCTCCTGCAACGCACGCTCCAGCGCCGCGCCGACCCGGTACAGCCGATCATCGGCCATCGGCGGCGCCATCACCTGCAGGCCGACCGGCAGGCCGTCCTCGGGGGCCAAGCCAACCGGGACGGAGGCCGAGGCGTTGCCGGCCAGGTTGCTCGGACTGGTGCACAGGTCGGCCTTGTACATCGCCAGCGGGTCATCCACCCGCTCGCCGAGCCGGAACGCCGTGGTCGGGGTCGAGGGTGACACCAGCACATCGACCGTCGTGAAGGCGGCATCGAAGTCGCGGGAGATCAGCGTCCGGACCTTCTGCGCGGAGCCGTAGTAGGCGTCGTAGTAGCCGCTGGACAAGGCGTAGGTGCCAATGATGATCCGCCGCTTCACCTCGGCGCCGAAGCCGGCCTCCCGGGTGGCCGCCATCACCTCCTCGGCGCTGAGCCGGCCGTCGTCACCGACCCGCAGTCCGAACCGCATCGCGTCGAACTTGGCCAGGTTCGAGGACGCCTCGCTCGGCAGGATCAAATAGTAGGCGGCCAGCGCATAGTCGAAGTGCGGGCAGGACACCTCGACCACCTCGGCACCCAGCGAGGACAGCAGCTCGACCGCCTCGGTGAACCGCTGCTCCACGCCGGGGGCATATCCCTCACCGCCCAGCTCCTTCACCACCCCGATCTTGAGGCCGGTGACGTCCTGACACCGGGCCGCACCAACGACGTCTGGCACCGGCTGGTCGATCGAGGTCGAGTCGTACGGGTCATGGCCGCCGATCACCTGGTGCAGCAGTGCCGAGTCGAGCACGGTCCGGGCGCACGGGCCGGGCTGGTCGAGGCTGGAGGCCAGCGCCACCAGGCCATAACGTGAGGTGCCCCCATAGGTGGGCTTCACCCCAACTGTGCCGGTCACCGCACCCGGCTGACGAATGGAGCCGCCGGTATCGGTGCCGATCGAGATTGGCGCCTCGAAGGCCGCCAGCGCAGCGGCCGAACCGCCGCCGGAGCCGCCGGGGATCCGGTCGATGTCCCAGGGGTTCCGGGTGGGGCCGTACGCGGAGTTCTCCGTCGACGAACCCATCGCGAACTCATCCATGTTGGTCTTGCCGAGAATCACCAGATCGGCATCGAGGAGCCGCTGGGTGACGGTGGCGTTGTACGGCGGCATCCAGCCCTGCAGCATCTTTGAGCCGCAGGTGGTGGGAGCGCCGGAGTAGGTGAGAACGTCCTTGAGTGCCAGCGGCACTCCGGCCAGCGGTCCCAGCGTCTTTCCCGCGGCCCGCTTCTGGTCCACCGTGCGGGCCGTATCCAGGGCTCGATCGGTGTCCACGTACAGGAATGAGTGGACGGTCCCATCCACTGCGGCGATCCGGTCCAGGTGCGCTTGGGTCACCTCGACGGCGCTGACCGCGCCGGAGGCAATGTCGGCCGCCAGCTCGGCAGCGCTTTTTCTGATCAGCTCACTCATCCGGCGATCTCCTCGGCTGCTGCGGTATCCAGGATCCGGGGCACCCGGAAGCGGTCCTGCTCGCTGGCCGGGGCTCCCGCCAGGACGTCGGCGACCGGCAACGAAGGGCGTACCTCATCGGAACGGAAGACGTTGGTCAGCGGAAGCGCGTGCGACGTGGGCGGGATGTCAGCTGCCATCACGTCGGACACCCGAGCCACTGACTCCAAGATGACGTCCAGCTGCGGTGCCAGTGAGGACAGTTCTGCGGGAGTCAGCTCGATCCGGGCGAGCCGACCCAGAGCGGCGACGTCATCGGGGCTCAAAGCCACGGTTGATTCTCCTGTTGAGGTTGAGGATGAAATCGGCGATGCTCGACCGCTGCACAGCCAATCCTAGAGGACCAATCCTAGAGGCTCCGGCGATCCTCGAGGCTGCCGCGGTAGCTCAGGTGAGGGGTCGGAGCACGAAGCCGGTCTTCAGCTTAGGCGTGAAGAAGGTCGACTTGGGTGGCATCAGCTCTCCGTGCCGGGCGGTGCGCTCGATCTCAGCCACGCTGACCGGTCGGATCAGCACCGCAGCCGACACCGCGCCCTCGGCGACGCAGCCGATGGCCGGCTCAAGTCCGTGCTGGTAGCTGACCTGGGCCGGCGTGTCGACCAGAGCCTTCTCCAGCCAGGCACCGTCCAGCGCCCGCAGATCGTCGAACGCGCCAGGCTTTGGGGTCAGCCGACTGGCACCGTCCGGCCCAACCAGGACCAGGAAGCCCTCGTCGACCATCTGCGCCAGGGTGCCGCTGGTCAGCTGCTCCACTAGAGCCGTCCGGTCGAAGAAGCGCTCCAACGCGGTGGCCAGCTGATCAAGACTGATACCGGTGTAGAGCCGGTGAATCGCCTCCACCGACAGCTGGTCGGCGGCCAGCTCACTGACGAAGGCGAGCGTCTGCTCGGCAGCCGTGTCCGTACGGCCGGTCGCTGCTCGGACCTCGTCCCGATAGATCTGGGCCACGCCGTAGCGGTGGTGTCCGTCGGCGATCAGCACGTCGTCGGCAGCCAGCTGGGCCCGGATGCTGGCCAGCCTGGCGGGCTCGCTGACCCGTTCCACAATGTGCTCCACACCATCGCAGGCCACCTGTCCGACCACCTCACCCGGTTCGTCCAGCAGCTCGGTCAGCCCACCGGCCAGCGACAGGCCCCAGACCGGTGACATGTTGGTCGCGGTCGCCCGGGTGAGGTCCAGTCGGTCGGTGGAAGCCTTGGCCGTCGTCCGCTCGTGTGGCAGCACACCGCCGGCCCCTTCGTCCACCACCTCCAAACCGCCCAGTACCCCGGCGATCCGGCGCCCCTCACCGGTGGCATCGGTGAAGTTCAGCCGGTAGATCGTGTACGTCGGTGCCGCGTCTGGCACCAGCACGGCCGAAGACACCCAGTCGTTCAGCAGAGCGGCAGCCAGGCGGTAGCGATCCTCGCCGCCGCTGGGTACATCGACATGGACGATGTTGTGCTCGGAGCGACCGGCCAACTCCTCCACATCCGTGGCCGACAAGACGTCATAGGGCGGGGCCACCAACCGGTCGAGCCGGTCGGTGGCAAAACGCAGGGCATGAAATGGTTCGAATCGTGGCACGGGACAAGGTTTGCATGCCGGCGCCGATAAGGCGACCTGATGGGCGCTGGACAGCACACCGACCGACGACGCGACGGGCAGCCCAGCCCAAGACCGAGACCTGAAACGGATCAAGGGCTGACCCAGACCACGGCAGCTTTCTGCGTCAGA
>JBBSQO010000170.1:0-5252 GCA_038244025.1 Propionibacteriales bacterium | reverse complement strand
GTGTGGATGTCCCGATCGTCGCAGCGCCCGCACCGTCTCGGTTCGGAGCAAGGTTGCCGACGCCCGCTCCGGCCAGCGGCGAAGCCGGGCCCGGAGGGCGGCCGACTCAGGTTCGGCGATAATCAACTTTACGAACGCCGAGGTGTCAAGATAGGCGGCGCTACCGTTCATCCGCTACCTTTCACCCCGGCGCAGTTCGTCCAGCGCCGCCGACGGGAGTACGGTCCCGGCAGCGCTGACCGGAAGATCCATCACATCGGCGAGATCCACCAGGTCGCCGACAGGCTCCGTCGCCCGGCCCTCCAGTACAAGCCGTTCCATGCTGGCCGGGCGGAACGGCACGATCCGCGCAATGGGATGGCCGTGGTCGGTGACATTGATGACTTCGCCGCAAGCGACGCGTTTCAGCAGGGCGCTCGCCTGTTGCCTCAACTCGCGGATGCCTACAGTGAGACTCATAGTGTCTACAAGGTAGCACATAGTGGTGCGCACGGATCTGCCGGCAGAATGCGTCTCCGAATCGCCCGCCAAATTGGTCGGGGGAGGGTCCAAGCCTTAGGCTCGATCCCATGGATAATCGCCCCTTGGACCGCCCCCGAGATCATCGTGTTGCTGACCTGAGTCTGGCCGAGTTCGGCCGCAAGGAAATCTCCCTCGCCGAGCACGAGATGCCGGGGTTGATGGCCATGCGGGAGCAGCACGGGCAGTCCAAGCCGCTGACGGGCGCCCGGATCACCGGTTCGCTGCATATGACCGTACAGACTGCGGTGCTGATCGAGACCCTGGTCGAGCTGGGGGCCGAGGTTCGCTGGGCCTCCTGCAACATCTTCTCCACCCAGGATCACGCAGCCGCCGCGGTAGCCGTCGGCACGGGAGGCACACCGGACAATCCGCGGGGGGTGCCGGTCTTTGCCTGGAAGGGCGAGACGCTGGAGGAGTACTGGTGGTGCACCAACCAGGCGCTCAGCTGGCCTGCTGGACAAGCGCCGAACATGATCCTGGACGATGGTGGCGACGCCACCATGCTGGTCCACAAGGGCGTCGAGTTCGAAAAGTCCGGTTCGGTCCCGGAGCCGACCGACGAGGATCCTGAAGAGTTCACCGTGCTGCTGGCGCTGTTGAAGAAGTCGCTGGCCGAGAGCACCACCAAGTGGACCGAGATCGCCAACCAGATCCAAGGCGTCACCGAAGAGACCACCACCGGCGTGCACCGGCTTTATGAGATGGCGCGGGCGGGCTCGCTGCTGTTTCCTGCCATCAACGTCAACGACTCGGTCACCAAGTCGAAGTTCGACAACAAGTACGGCTGCCGGCACTCCCTGATCGACGGCATCAACCGGGCCACCGATGTGCTGATCGGCGGCAAGGTCGCGGTGATCTGTGGCTACGGCGACGTCGGCAAGGGCTGCGCGGAGTCATTGCGGGGCCAGGGTGCCCGCGTGATCATCACCGAGATCGACCCCATCTGTGCGCTGCAGGCGGCAATGGACGGCTATCAGGTCACGACGCTGGAGGAGGTGCTGCCGGTCGGCGACATCTTCGTTACCGCCACTGGTTGCTATGAGGTGATCAGCGCCGACCAGATGAGCCGGATGAAGCATCAGGCGATCGTCGGCAATATCGGTCACTTCGACAATGAGATCGACATGGCTGGCCTGGAGAAGACACCGGGCGTGGTCCGCACCACGGTCAAGCCGCAGGTGGACGAGTGGCTGTTCCCGGCCAGCGGGGATCAGCCCGAACACTCGATCATCGTGCTCAGCGAGGGCCGGCTGTTGAACCTCGGCAACGCGACCGGTCACCCCAGCTTCGTGATGAGCAACTCCTTCACCAACCAGGTGCTGGCCCAGATCGAGCTGTTCACCAAGCCGGAGGAGTACCCGGTCGACGTCTACACGCTGCCCAAGTACCTGGACGAGGCGGTGGCCCGGCTGCACCTCGGTGCTCTGGGCGTGCAGTTGACCGAGCTGAGCCAGCGGCAGGCCGACTACCTGGGAATCGCGGTCGAGGGGCCGTACAAGTCCGAGCACTACCGCTACTGAGCTTGACCGCGGTTTTGGTTGTCTATCAACGCGAGAGGTCGATAGATGACCAAAACTTGAAAACTCGAGGTAATCCACAGCCGAGATCCGGGCAGGATCGCGGGGCTGTGGATACTGCGCTCGATTTTGCCGGCTCGCCGCATGGTCACCGGCATGAACACGTCGCGCCAGGTGTCGTCCCTGATCATCCGCCAGTCCGGTGTGCTTTCGTACGACCAGGCGCAGCGGGCCGGGATGACAGCACGTCAGATCGAGTCACGGGTACGCCGTCGGGACTGGATCCGTGTTCACCCAGGTGTCTACCGACACGGGGTGGTGGCGCCAAACCCTGAAGGAGCGGCGAGGGCGGCCGCCCTTTGGCTCGGTCCCGATGCTGCGCTGACGGGGCACACAGCAGCATGGTGGTGGGGCTTCACCACGATCTTGCCGACCCAGTGGGAACTGGTCACCGCCAACCCCACACATCTGCCGCGGGCTCCGGATGTACGGATCTCTCGGCAGTTCGTCGATCCGTTCGACCGTTGTCAACATCGCGGGTTGAACGTGATCAGTAAGCCCCTTGCCCTGCTTCGTGGAGCCGTCGTGCTGGAGAGCAGCTGCAGTGGCATGGGGATCGGGATGATCGATCGCGCCAAGCAACAACGCATCGTCTCGGGAGCCGAACTGGAGCTGGCATTCCGTCGTCATCGAGGGACATGGGGAACACGAGCGATGCGGCGACTGCTCGATCGAACCGGAGACCGAGCCCATTCCGAGCTGGAGAGGCTAGGTGTTCGGCTGTTGCGGGACGTCGGAATCACGGGGTTCGAGGTCAACAAGACGCTGCGGCTGTCCAATGGCCGACTGGTGGAGGCTGACATCCTGTTCCGCCGCAAGAAGGTGATCATCGAGCTGGATGGGTTCGCCTATCACAGCGCACCAGAGGCCCACCAATATGACCTGAAACGACAGAACGAGCTGATGGATGATGGCTGGACCGTCCGGCGGTTCAGCTACCGTGACCTCATCGAGGACCCGGCATACTTCGCGCGTACCGTCCTGGAGCTGATTTCCTGATGAAGCTTTGGTTATCTATCGACGCGAGAGGTCGACAGATAACCAAGACTTGTACGGACCGACTACTTCTTATCTTTGCCGCCACCGCGGAAGGAACCGAGGCCGTCGTAGATGTCCTTGCACTCGGGGCAGATCGGAAACTTCTCCGGATCGCGGCTGGGCACCCAGACCTTGCCGCACAGCGCCACCACCGGCGTACCCATCACCATGGCCTCGGTGAGCTTGTCCTTGTTCACATAGTGCGAAAATCGCTCCTGGTCCCCGTCGTCATAGCGGTAGTCGGTCCGCTCGGCGAGGATCGTCTCTGCTCCAGGGCTCAATTGTTGCTGGCTCACAGACCCCAGTGTAGGACGAGACCGGTGGATTTGACCTCAAGCCCCATGGAAGTGGTGGACTAACCCCGTGCCAACCCCAGCTGGCCACAGCGACTCCCCTCGCGTGGACCTCGACCAGAGCGGCACCTCCGACACCGTATCCAGTCGGCGGCTGGCGATTGGGCTGTGTACCGCCGTGGTAGCCATTGCCTTTGAGTCCATTGCCGTCGCCACCGCGATGCCGGTGGCGGCCCGAGACCTGGGCCGGGTTTCCTGGTACGCCTGGGCCTTCTCGCTCTTCATGATTGGCCAGCTGTTCGCCACGGTGGCGGCGGGGAGGATCTGTGACCGAATAGGACCGGGAAAGCCGATGATGGCGGGAATGGTCATCTTTTCGGTCGGCCTGGTGGTCGCCGGCCTGGCCCCGACCATGCTGCAGCTCATCGCTGGTCGGCTGATCCAGGGGCTGGGCAGCGGCACCATGAGCGTGTCGACGTACGTCTGCATTGCCTATGTCTATGCAGCGCGGGAGCGACCACGGATGTTCTCCTACATCTCGACCGCCTGGGTGCTGCCCTCCTTCGTCGGCCCGCCGGTGGCCGCCTGGCTGGCCCGCCAGTTCAGCTGGCACTGGGTCTTCCTGGCGGTGCTGCCGGTGATCGCCTTCGCCGCCGTGATGGTGGTGCCGACCCTGGTACGGATGCACCGGATCGGCAAAAGCAAGACCCGCCTCGCCCCCGCTGCTGGCGGAGATGAGGAGCACGGTGCTGAGGAACCCGGGGGCACGGACCCGGCGCCGCTGTGGGCGGCTGGTCTCGCTGCGGCCGGAACTGCGATCATCCAGCTGGCCGGCCAGCGACTCGACTGGTGGTCCATCGCCCTGCTGGCCGGTGGACTGGCTGCCCTGCTGGTCAGCCTGCCGCGGCTGATGCCGGCGAAGTTCCTGCGGCTCGGCACCGGGTTGCCGGCCGTGATCGTGGTCCGCGGGCTGATGGCCGGCTCCTTCTTCGGGGCCGAGGCGTTCATCCCGCTAATGCTGGTCGAACAACGACACATCGAGCTGGTGCTGGCCGGCGGGGTGCTGACCATCGGCTCCCTCGGCTGGACCACCGGCTCCTGGATCCAGTCCCGGCCCGGGCTCCGGCTGCGCCGCGACCGAATCATCACCGTCGGCACCGGCTGCATTGCCGTCGGTCTGCTGCTAACCGCGACAGTCGCCTTCCTGCCCGCTCTGTGGATTGGCTTGGTGCCGCTTTCCTGGGTCATCGGCGGCTTCGGGATGGGGATGTCGTTCTCCAGCACCTCGCTGGCGGTGATGTCCGTGTCCCCCCGGAGGCTGCAGGGGCGCAACGCCTCCTCGCTGCAGTTCGGCGAGGCACTCGGTGCGGGAGTGTTCGTCGGCCTGGCCGGTACGATCTTTGCCTTCCTGCATCCCGGCGGCCACCTGCCACTGACCTTCGGGATGGTCATTGCCGCGATGGCAGCCGTCGCGGTCTTGGGTCTGGCGATGTCGTTTCGGATCGGGCCGGTGAACAACGAGCTGCAGCCAGAAACGTAAGGTGGGGCCAGTGACGAGTGGTGTGCCAGATCTTTCCGCGAAGGGCCTGTCCCCGGCTTTCCCGGATCGGGCGGCCTGGGGCACCGTCAAGCAGTTGCGCGCCTGGCAGTCGGCTGCGCTGAACCGCTATGTCGAGACCAACCCACGCGACTTCCTCGCGGTGGCCACCCCTGGCGCCGGCAAGACGTCGTTTGCGCTGACCCTGGCCGCCGACCTGCTCTCCCGCCGGGTGGTGGACCGGATCACCATCGTGGCACCGACCGAGCACCTGAAAACCCAGTG
>JBBSQO010000169.1:0-5261 GCA_038244025.1 Propionibacteriales bacterium | reverse complement strand
TTGTGTCAATCGAGCGGCCGGCCTGGGTGCCCTGCTTGGACGAGATCAGGGTGCGGATAAAGACGATCCGTTCACCCTTCTTGCCGGAGATTTTGGCCCAGTCATCGGGGTTGGTGGTGTTGGGCAGGTCCTCATTCTCGGCGAACTCGTCCACGCAGGCCTGCATCAGGTGACCGATCCGGATGCCCTTCACGCCAGTGTCCAACACCTGCTTGATGGCCATCTTCTTGGCCCGGTCGACGATGTTCTGGATCATCGCCCCGGAGTTGAAGTCCTTGAAATAGAGGACTTCCTTGTCTCCACCGGCGTAGGTCACCTCCAGGAACTGGTTCTCTTCTGTCTCGGCATACATCCGCGCCACCGTACGGTCGATCATCGCATCTCGGCAGCGCTCAGCGGACGAGTCAAACTCGGCCAGATCCTCGGGGTGCAACGGTAAGGTCAGGGTCAAGTACTTGCTGAAGATCTCCCGCGCCGACTCGGCGTCCGGCCGTTCGATCTTGATCTTCACATCCAGCCGGCCTGGTCGGAGGATGGCCGGATCGATCATGTCCTCGCGGTTGGAGGCGCCGATGATGATCACGTTCGCCAGTCCCTCGACGCCATCGATCTCACTCAGCAGCTGCGGCACAATGGTGTTCTCCACGTCGGAGGAGACCCCCGATCCGCGGGTGCGGAACAATGAGTCCATCTCATCGAAGAAGACGATCACCGGCATGCCGTCGGAGGCCTTGTCCCGGGCCCGCTGGAAGACCAGTCGGATGTGCCGCTCGGTCTCCCCCACATACTTGTTCAACAGCTCAGGACCCTTGATATTAAGGAAGAAGCTCCGCCCCTCCTCGCCAGTTCCCCCTTCCTCGCTCGCCTTCTGGGTGACCTTCTTAGCCAATGAGTTGGCCACCGCCTTGGCGATCAGCGTCTTGCCACAACCGGGGGGTCCGTACAACAGCACACCCTTCGGCGGCTTCAGCTCATGCTCGGCAAACAGTTCCCGGTGCAGGAACGGCAGCTCGACCGCGTCGCGGATCTGCTCGATCTGGGCACCCAGACCGCCAATCACCGAATAGTCGATGTCGGGAACCTCCTCGAGCACCAGCTCCTCAACATCCATCTTGGGGATGCGCTCAAAGGCAAAGTGCACCCGCCGGTCCACCAGTAGAGAGTCACCGGACCGCAGCTTCTCCTCCCGCAGAGCCTGGGCCAACCGGACGACATGTTCCTCGTCACCGTGACCGACCACCAATGCCCGATACCCGTCGTCCATTACTTCCTTGAGCAAGACGACCTCACCGGCATCGTCCAGCTGCATCACGCCGACCACATTCAGTGCCTCGTTGAGCATCACCTCCCGGCCGGGGGTGAGCATCTGAGAATCGACATCGGGGCTGACACTCACCCGCATCTTGCGGCCCGACGTGAACACGTCGGCACTCTTCTCACCGGCCGTGCCAAGAAAGATGCCGAAACTGGCCGGTGGCTGGGCCAGCCGATCCACCTCGGACTTGAGGGTGACGATCCGCTCCCGAGCCTCCCGCAAGGTCGCCGACAGCCGCTCATTGTTGGCGGTCGCCGTACGGGCGTCCTGTCGGGCATCGGCGAGCCGCCGCTCGAGCATCGCCAGCTCCTGCGGATGGTCCGAGGCCCGTTCCCGGAGACGAGCCACTTCGACCTTGAGCGCGGCGAGCAGATCATGCTGTTCTGGCTGCATTGGCGACATATCTCCTCCTAGAACCAAAACAGTACAGGCGCAGCCAAGCCCCAGTGGGCATCGCCACGGTGTTATCGACCCGCGGTGATCACCACCGGGAACTCTGGCTCCCCGCTGACCGTCAGCGCGGTTGGGCCCCGGCAGTCAACTCAGGCAGGTCCCTGACCGGCTGGCAGCGGTCCGGTGTAGTCGGGCCCATAGGCGCCGGGCGCCGGTCGCCGCTTCCGGGCCGGCGCCACCACACCGGGAGCCAGCCGGCGGGCCGTGACCAGGAAGCCGGTGTGGCCGATGCCGCGATGGTCTGGCCGGATGGCCAGGCCCTCGACGTGCCAGCTGCGCAGCATCGACTCGGTTGCCTCCGGCTCGGTGAAACCACCATGGCTGCGCAGCGTCTCGACCGTGCGCCCGAGCTGGGTGGTGGTGGCGACGTAGCAGCAGATCACCCCGCCCGGCACCAGGACACCGGCCAGGGTCGCCACGCACTCCCATGGCGCCAGCATGTCCAACACCGCTCGGTCAACCTCCTTGTCGGCGGCTGGGACCGCGCCGGGCTGGATCGAGCATGCGGGCATCAGCTCGACCAGATCACCGACTCTCAGGTCCCAGGCCGGGTGCGGACCGCCGACAAAGTTCTCCACATTCGTCCGGGCAATGGCGGCGAAGTCATCGCGTCGCTCAAAGGAGATCAGCTTGCCGTGCGGCCCGATGGCGCGCAGCAGCGCGCAGCTCAAGGCACCCGATCCGGCACCGGCCTCGATCACCCGGGCACCCGGGAAAATGTCTGCGCCCATCACGATCTGTGCCGCGTCCTTGGGATAGACCACGGCGGCGCCGCGCGGCATCCGTACGGTGAAGTCACCCATCAGCGGCCGCAGGGCCAGGTAGCTGACCCCCCCTGTCGAGGTCACCACCACACCTTCCGGACCGCCGATCAAGTCATTATGGCTGATCCCGCCGCGGGCGGTATGGAACTGTTTGCCCGCCTCCAGCAGGATGGAGTGCCGGCGGCCCTTCGGATCGGTCAAGGTCACCCGCTGGCCGGGCTGCAGCGCCCCTGTGTGGACCCCCGAGAGGTTTGTGCGGACACCCGCGAAGTTTGGGTGCACCTCCGAGTGGCTTGGCTCGGAGGAATCCGCGTCTGCGGGGTCCAGATCAGCCACTGGAGAGGCCCCACAATCCAAGCTGCCAGTCGGGGCCGAACGAGGTTTCAGTCAGCCGCACTCCGGGTCCGAGAAATACGTCCTCGTCCTGCTGGTTCATCGGCAGCACCACCAGGTCCGCTGCCGCGTCGGCCTGCAGCGCAGCGAGCAACGACGCCGCTTTCTTCTCATCCCTGGTGGCCGAGAAACTGATCTCGGTCTGGCGAATCTTCTTGGCCCGGCTTGGCAGTGGATGGTCCAGATAGGGCCGCAACCAGGCGATGGCGGTGGCCGTCCACGCCTTGCGATCCACCATGATCAGATCAGTATCGCCCGATCCCGGCCGCAGCCGTACGCTGAGGCCACCAGAACTCTCCAGCCGGCTGCGGACCCGGTTGGCGATGTCGCGTCCATCCGGCATTGAGGAGTCATAACCGAGTGTCAGCTGAATCCTGCTGTTCCAGCTCGGCTTGGCGGCAGATGAACCGCCGACCTTGAAGGCCGCGACATGACCCGGAACGCCGTTCGGGACGACCGAGTCCAGCGTACGGTCCTGCTGCAGCGACAGGCTGATCACCTTGCGAAGATCATCATCGTCGCGATGCCTGGACGAGGGGTTCCATTGCAGCTCATGCACCCGGGCCTCCGGCAGCACCACAGAGGCGTAGCCATCGGTCGTGGTCTGGTCAGAACTTTTCTCCAGCTGTTGGTGCAGCCGAGCCAGTGCGGTTCGGTCCAGCCCACGCCAGACAGCATCTACCGTGCCCTTCTGCATGGCCCGCTCAATGGCGGCCGAGTCTGTCACCCGCTTCAGGACAAGACCCGCCAACTTCGGCGGATTACGCCCCACGTACTTTGGGTTACGGGCCAGTTGCAGCTCATTCTTGGCGTACCGGCTGACACTGAACGGGCCGGAACCGACGATGGGTTTGGTCGCCGAACGGACCTCATCGGGATCATAGACCTCCTCATCGACAATCGAGCCGTTCGGGGTGGCCAGTGCCCAGCCGAACTGGGTGTCCTCCCGGGTGAGGATGAACCGAATGGTCTCAGGATCCGGAGTTTCGATCCGCTTCAGCGAAGAGAACAACGACGTCGATGCCCCCTGGACGTCTAGCCGTAACGCCCGCTGAATGCTGAACTTGACGTCGCTGCTGGTCAGCGGGTCGCCATTGTGGAACATCAGGTTCTTCTTGAGCGTGCAGACGTACACCGTGGCGGCATCGAAGATGCAGTCTCGGGCCGCATCAGGCTTGAGCACCGCGGCGCCCGGTTCAGCGGTCATCAGCCGCTGGAAGACATTCAGCGCAATGATCGCCGAACCAGACTCGGGGGTGGCCGCGGGGTCGGCGGTGCCGAAGAGGTCCGTCGTCATCACCGTGAACGGCCGCGATGGTTCAGAAGTCGGACCCGGCGACGGCGGCGCCTGCTTGGCCGTGGGCGTGCAGCCCACTGTCAGCACCGGTCCGAGCAGCGCTAGCCCGAGCAATGCGCAGATCGCCGTCCAGCGCCGGACCGGCGGCATCGGCTCAGCTCTCCGATCGAGGCGTTGATGACCCAGCTGCCGGCAATTCGGCTGCTGGCGACTCCGAGCGATTGGCAGCCGACAACAACGCGGCGATCCTCCTTGCATCCAGGTCTGCCAGGGAACCGATGGAGATCCGGCGGGCTGCCTCCGGGATGCTGACCATATTGGGGATGGCCAACACCAGGGCGCCGGCCGCATTGCCCGATGCTGCCCCGGTGGCTGAATCCTCCAGCACGACGCAGTTGTGCGGATCGGCAGCCAGCATGCTGCAGGCCTTGAGGTAAGGCTCGGGGTGCGGCTTCCCTCGACGCACCTCGTCGCCGGCCACCACGGTGGCAAAACGGCCGGCTGGCAGCCGGGTCAGGACCACCTCCAGCATCCGGCGGTAGGAGGCCGAGACCAGTGCGCACGCGACACCGGCGGCCGACAGAGACTCCAACAAGGCCAAGGCTCCCGGTCGCCATGGGATGTCTTGGGTCGCGAGCCGCTCGATCACACTGGTGGTCAGCTGGTCAACCACCCAGTCCGGATCCAGGTCAGCACGGTCAATGACTCCCAAGATGTAACGGGCGGAGTCGATCAATGCCTTGCCCACCATGCTCTCGGCGTGTTCACTGCTCCATTGCGCACCCAGGCTGGCCACCAGGTCGTACTCCGCCTCGATCCATAATGCTTCGGTATCGGCAAGGGTCCCGTCAAAGTCCCACAGCACCGCCTCGAGGCTGTGCGCTTCAACACCGTGCGTCTGGAGACTGTGCGGCGAGGCCTTCTGGGTGGGGGGCGGCATCAGCGTGGCTGCGGAGGATGGCTTCATGACCCGGACATTCTCCCAAACAAACCGGTACGGCCCAAAACGCGAGCGCGGCCGGTGAACCTGCCACGACCT
>JBBSQO010000168.1:0-5277 GCA_038244025.1 Propionibacteriales bacterium | reverse complement strand
GTCCTGACCCTGGGGGCTGAACCAGTCACCCAGCATCTCGATTGAGCCGTCGACGGTGATGTTCTGGGTGACTGCGAGCGTACGCACGGTGACTCCTTATGAATGTCTCGAATGACATTGACTGATACGATTCAGCTTGGTTGCTCTGGGTCCTGGATCAGGGCCAGGAGGTTGTCGTGTGGGTCGCGGAAGGTGAACATCGCTGGCGCGAAGTCCAGGCGAAGACTACGAGACTTCGCCACCCACTGAGGGTTCCGCCCGGCCGCGGCGAGGAGTTCGTCGAAAGCGGTGGCATCCTCAAGGGCGGCCACGATGGGTCAGTACAGGCCGAATCGAGGCGCTCTGGCAGTCGATCTCGCCAGCCTGGCAACAGAGTCCCGTTGAGCTCGGGCGAATCGGCCGGAAGGGCAGTCCGAGTGGCCGCGGCCGTGGAGGCCACCGTGAATCCAAGCACGTGCGCCAGCAGGTCGGTCACCGACCAGTCCGCGCACGGCGTCGCAGCATCGAGCTGGCCGTCGTCCACTCCAGGCGACCTGCACCGAATGTGCCGCCGCCGGCCTCAAGTCACAACGAATCGACATCTGCCTCCTCCTGTCGTCATCATCAGAATCTGGTCTCTGCGTAGGAAGACACGGGCGAACGCGAAACTCCTCGGCCACCGAGAAATGTGGCGCGGGGACCGAAGGCGAGGCAACGGGTCAGGAACCGGTGTGGGAGTGGGCAGCTCTGGCAAAAATCCCTTCTTGAGCAGAGATGCCGTCGCAGTCCACCCCACCCCGCCAGCACAAATCCATCCCGGAAAGTTCCGCGAACACCTGGCCGACGATGTCGGGCGGCAAGATCCGCACCACATCGGCCTGACGGACAACGCCCACCAGCCTGACACCATCGATCACCGGGAGCCGGCGTAGCCGGTGACGAGCCATGATCCGCAAAGTTTCCTCGGCCGAGCCGTCGGCCTGCACACACACCGGCTTGTCGCGACCGAGCGCGAGGGTCACCATCGTCGCTGGGTCCTTGCCAGCTGCCAGACAGCGAGTCACAATGTCCCGATCAGTCAACATACCCTCGTACTGATGGCCGCTCCCGCAGATCGGTAGCGCCCCGACCCCCAGTGCGCGCATCTGCTTGGCTGCCGCCACCAGGGTGGCCTCGGCACTGATACATCGTGCATCTGCCGACATCAACTCTCTGACCGTGCACATGATGGTCTCCTCCCATCGTCACTATGGGATCTCGCGGCTACCGGTACCCACCGGAGTGGTCATTAAACCGCCGTCTTGGCGCGCCGTGGCGCGCAGGCCGGCCTCCCACGCTCATCCCTGTCGCTGGAATGCAGCGGATCGCAACTTGTCCAGCAACGGCCCGGCAGCCTCGGCCAGGAAGGCATCCTGGCCCTCGTCACCAACCTGAACGAGGGCCATGTCGGTGAAGGCCGCCTCCCAGTAGGGTTGGATGGCCTGGACAATGGCGTCGAGGTCCGGACCGCACGGGATCGACTCGGCGATGTCCTCGCGGTGAACGAACTGTGAGGCCGCCGCAAATCCTGCAGTGGTCGGTAGGTCGGCGTTGACCTCCCAACCCAGTCCATTCCAGCGGAACTGCTGATGCGCCCTACTGATGGCCGCATCGCGGTCCTTGTCCCAGCAAATCGGCATCTGCCCAATGGCTCGGCTGGCTCGGAGTTGCCGGCATCGCGTCGGGCCTGCTGCCAGCCCGAGATCAGCTCGTGGTCTGGTTCGGTGGTGATCAGGTGATCGCCGAGAGGCGCGAACCGGGCGATCGAGTGAGCACCGGAGACGGCCAGCGCGATCGGGACCCCATCGTCCGGCAGGTCCCAGATCCGCGCGGAGTCCACCCGGAAATGCGTGCCGTCGAAGGTCACCAGGCCGCCAGCGTGCAGTTCGCGGATAATGGTGACGGCCTCGGAAAACATGTCCTGGCGCTGGGCTACCGGTGGCCCTCCTTGGCCGACGACGTGCTCGTTGAGGTTTTCCCCGCTGCCCAGGCCGAGGACGAATCGCCCATCGGCGAGAATCTGCAGAGTTGCTGCCTTCTGGGCCACCACCGCCGGGTGGTACCGCCGGGTCGGGGAGGTGACGCAGGTCATCAGCTCCACCCGCTCGGTAGCCTGAGCGACCGCGCCCAGCAATGTCCAGGCGTAGGGCGCGTGCCCCTGAGCGGACAGCCATGGAAAGTAATGGTCGCTGGATACCTCGAAGTCGAAGCCGCAACGCTCGGCGGCCACCGCATAGCTCACCAGCTCCTTGGGCCCCGACTGCTCGGTCATCAACGTGTACCCAATCCGCGGTTCCCGGCCGGATCCGTGCGCCGGCTGCGATGGCGCTTTCTCTGCAGACACTGTGGCCTCCTTGTCGGTTTCCAGTCGTCTCGATCAGTGACCGGCTCAGCCGGCCGACTCTTCCGACTTGGTTGATCAGCCCGCGCCCGCCAGGCACACTTCCACGGTGCCGTCGGTCACCCTGGTCTGGAAGCAGGCCTGCGGGGAGGTCGCCGGACCGTGGACGACTTCGCCGGTACGTAAGGAGAAAGTGCTCTGGTGCCACGGGCAGACCACACACGGGTCGGCACCGATGTCGCGGAGCTCTCCATCATGCAGGGGCCCTGACAGGTGGCTGCAGACATCCGACAGGACATGGACCTGGCCTGCACGGCGCAGCACCACAAGCGGGATCTCTCCCAGCAGTCGCTGGGTCAGCTCGCCATCCGGCAGGTCGGCCAGTGGACCGATGGCGTGCCAGCCAGGCTGCACCCGATGTGGGACGTCCTCAGCATGATTGCCCCCGGCGGCCTGACGATAGGCGAGGTGGCCACCAAGGAAGCCACCCACTCCAACGACCAGCAAGCCGGCGTAGCCGAGGGCCTTGCCCCGTCCATACCGGCCGGCCATCCGCTCCAGCAGGGATGCGCTGTAGAGCACAACACCCGCCACGTTGGCGGCTGAGTGGATGACCCCGACCCTCAGCTGTTGCTCATGCAGCTCCGACCAGTCGGTGTACCCGCTGATGGCCGTGGGTAATGCGGTGGCGATCCCGGTCCCCACCAGGATCTTGGTTGCTGGAGCGGTGCCGGGGACGAGGTCCAGTACGGCTGTTGACAACCACGCCCCGAGTGGGACCTGGACCATCATCGGATGCAACGGGTGGCCCTGGGGCACGCCGTGCAGGACGTCGCGGAGCCACTGAGGACGGATGGTTGCCTTGATGACCGTCCGCAGCGCGTTGGCGACCGGGTCCAGCCAGGCAGCATCCTCCAAGGGCTCGACCAGATTGAATGGGAACAGCAACTTCATCCGCTCCTCCTTGAAGCCTCGAGGGAACGGGACGTCCCTGCCCGGCTTAGGTACCCCGCCGCTGAAGGGCCCAAACAAGCATCAGTCCCGCAGCAGCTTGAGCACGGCCCGTTCGTACCTGCTGTCCCCCGCGACCAGACTCTTCGCTGACAGCTCGCCTGTTATCCCCGGCCCAGTCGCGATGGAGATCCCGTCGGTGAAGAGATCAACAACACGGTGATCAACGTAGGCCGACCGTGCCACTGCCGGAGTGTTGCCCAGATAGTCGGCTACCACCCTCATGGCAGCCGTCACCGCACGCTTACGCGCCGTGATGCTGGTGGCCGTCTGGTTGGTAGCAGCCAGGGCGACCGCGGCGATAACAGTTCCGTGCCAGGTTCGGAAATCCTTCGCGGTAAAGTCGTCGCCGACGATGTCCTTGATGTAGTCGTTGATGTCGGCCGACCTCACATCTCGCCATCGGCCGCCTTCCTTGTAGGCCAGCAGTTCCTTCCCGCCTCCCCGCCTCTTCTTCAACATGGTGATCGGCTGGCGAACGGCGTTGTCGGCCATCCGCACCGTCAGGTGCTGTCCCGACTTGGCCGGGAAACTGAAGATCACTGACTCAGGATCGATACGGATGTGCTGCTTCTGGATGGTGGCAAGCCCATAGCTGCCGTTGTCGTCGGCATAGGATTCGCCGCCCACCCTGAACAAACCAAGATCAAGTAAGCGGAAGGCGGTGGCCAGCGCCTTCCGGTACGGCATCCCGTCGGCCTCAAGATCCACCAGTGCCAGCTTGCGTGCCTTCGGTAGTCGGGCGGCGACATCCAGCACCCGATCGTGTTTGGCCTCACCCCTCCGCCGCCGCCACTCCTCGTGGTACAGGTATTGCTTGCGTCCGGCGTCGTCGGTGCCGATTGCCTGCAGGTGGCCGTTCGGTGCCGGGCAGATCCAGACGTCCTGCCAGGCCGGGGGGATGACCAGTCGCCGGCATCGTTCGACATCCTCCATCTCCAGCCGTTGGCCGTGCTGGTCGACGTAGGAGAAACCGCGGCCGTGCCGGCGGCGCGTCCATCCCGGCTCGCTGGGCGAGACCACCCGTAGCCTTGGCATCCGACCTCCCCTCTCGACGCACATTCCCGCTCGACTTCGCAGTACCAATACCCCGCAACGCCCGACTTCATGCCGTCAGCGCGCGGATCACCAGCAGGATGGCATCGACCACCGTGATGATGATCACCACCCGAAACGGGGTTCGGCCGCTGCCAACCCAGACCAGCCCGGCAAGCAAGATCACCGCCAGCAGACAGAGCCAGGCCCACAACGGGGTTGGTCCGGCAGGTCCGAGCACCGCGGTGACGGATGCGCCCACCAGGATGCTAGGTGCAATGATCTGTACGGTACGGGCACCAAGTCGGTGCGGTAGACCGGATACGCCGGTTGCCGCATCCTGGACAAAGTCGGGCAGCGCATTTACCAGGTGGGCACCGACGCCGAGCAGTGCTCCGGTGATGATAATCCAGGCCGGCGGTGACTGCGGCGGGTTGGCTGCCAGGGACACCACTGCAGGTAGTGAGCCAAAGGCAATTGCGTACGGCAGGAAGGATAGAAGCGTCCGCTTCAGGATGACGTTGTAGGTCCAGCCAGATCCCACCACCAGGATCAGATGGACCAGTCCGGCCAACAGCCCGCACAGCAGTGAGGAGAAGACGCAGACCAGTAGTGCCACGGCGATCGCTCTATGCACGGTTGCGGGGACCAGTGCTCCGGTGGCCAGTGGCTTGTCGGTCCGGCCGCTGCTGCAGTCTCGGTCCCGGTCAACCAGGTCGTTCGACCAGCCGATGGACAGCTGTCCCGAAAACACCGCCAGTGCCAGTACGCCGATAGTAGGCAGCTTCAGTCCAAAACTGATCGCCAGCAGCACGGCAAGAACCGTGACGGCCACCGTCGGACCCGGATGACAGGCGCGCAGCAACGCCCCC
>JBBSQO010000167.1:0-5316 GCA_038244025.1 Propionibacteriales bacterium | reverse complement strand
CCGGCTTCTGGCCCGTGATCTGGTCAGTGCAACACCTATGGCACCGCCCTCGGCGTCATCGTCTGTTCGCCTTACAACAGACCAGTGCGGGCAGTGGCGGTGATTGATGCACCCACCGCGCGATGTATTTAAATTGCCGGCCAAGTGCTCTACTGTTGACCTACACATCTAGCGGATGGATTCAGCAGCGGTCGGCCGTAGCCTGCTCGCCGTTGGAGCTGTCACTCGGGGGCAGGCAGGCAGATGACCGATGGCTTAGGAACCACCAGGTCAACGGGCCACGAGGTGGCACCCACCACAGCGGCCGGCTCCGACATGGAGTCTGCCCGCACCCCCCTGGTGGCCGAGTTCGCTGACTACCCGACGCGGTCCGACACCGATTTGCTTGAGGGGTGCCGGGCGGGTGATGGTGCGGCCTGGGAGGCGCTGATCGGCCGGTACGAGCGGCTCGTCTTCAGTGTCGCGATGCGCAACGGGCTTAGCCGCGAAGACGCCGCGGATGTCACCCAAGCCACGTTTATGGTGTTGCTCGAGTCTCTGGACAGGTTGCATTCTGAGCAGCGGCTGGCGTCGTGGCTGATGACTGTCGCTCGCCGCCATGCCTGGCGGGTCCGCCGACGCCAACAACGCGTGCAGCCCTGGGCAGCCGTGGACACCGGCCCCGCTGAGGACCCGATCGGCCGCTGGGAGCAGGTGGCCGACGTACTCCAGGGTCTTCGGCAGCTCGGCCATCCCTGCCGTGAGCTGCTGCTCGCCTTGTATTTCGACGCGGAAAAGCCGTCCTATCTGACCATCGCCAGCCGGCTGGGTTACTCGGTCGGCTCCATCGGACCTGCCCGAGCGCGCTGCCTGCGGCGTCTGCGGGCGATACTGGGTGAGATCGATGATGCTGACGTCTCATCCTGAACGCCCTAGTTTCGCCACCCTGGTCGACTGGATCGAGGGGCGGCTGGACGCAGCCACCGCAGCCCAGATTGCCGACGCAGTTGCTGCTGGCGATCACCGTACGCAGCGAACCGTGGCCTGGCTGCGCCGATTCATCGCCGCCGCCCGCACCTTGCCCTTGTACCAACCGGCGCCGATAGTGGCGCAGAACCTCAGGCAGCACTTCGCCCGCTGGACCAGGGCCCGCGCCGCGCTGAGCCAGACAACGATCCGGTACACCGCCCAACCGCTTTTCGACAGCCGCCTGGATCTTGTTCCGCTGGGTCTGCGGTTCACCGACGACTCCGACACCACACTGCACCTGGCCTTCACCACCGACGGCGCCGACCTGGTCCTCGACGTACACCCGCTCGGTGTCGGAAGGGTTCGCATCGACGGTCAGGTGCTCCCCGTCGATGCGACTACCGCCCCCATCTTCGAGGCTTCGGCCCATGGCTCAGGCGTGCTGGTGCGTACGGTCGACGGTGACGAGCTTGGCCGCTTCACCTTGCCCGAGGTGCCCAGCCCCATCACCGAACTACGCGTCACCAACGGCGAGATCGCCATCGTGGCCACACTCGACTTACGCGAACAGCTATGACTGCCTCGTCGTCATCTGTGGTTGCTGACCTGTTCGCGGCACCCGGTGATATGAGTCGACACAACTACCTGCACCAACAAGGCCTGGATGACCAAACGGGGCTGAGCTGGCTGCTGGATCTGGCCGAAGAGCTCGTGCACGACGACCCCACTGCGGCGGAAGAGCTCAGCGTGCTGTGCGACGCCGCCGCCGAACGGCTGGCTCTCGATCAGATTGCCGCCCGGGCATGCTACCTACGGGCACGGATACAAACCGAGCGCGGTGAGCTCGACCATGCCTTGCAGCTGATCGATCAGGCGCGCGCCAGCTGGTCACGGTCCGGGCTACCGGTCTCCGCACTGCGCACTGACCTGGGCCGGATGCAGATCCTCGATGACCTTGGCCGGCATCAGGAGGCCGTCCAGGTTGGCAACAGGCTCATTGCCGAACTCGACCGGCTCCCCGGTGGCACGCCCGAGTGGGAGGTACAGGAGTATGTCCGGGCCGGGGCGCAGGAAAACCTCGGCGTGGCCCATGGTTTCCTCGGCCAGCATGCCAAGGCGCTAGCGGCCTATGCTCGAGCCGAGACGGCCTACCGTGCCTTGGGCATGATGCAGGAGCTTGTCCGGCCGATGTGCAACCGAGGGGTCGAGCTGCTTGAGCTGGGAAGGGCCCGCGAGGCCCTGACTGTCCTGCGCGCCGCCGGCGTCGCCTTGACCGAGCAGGGTGATCGGCTGTGGGGCGCGAAGTGCGCCGGAGACATCGCCCAAGCCCACCGGCAGCTGGGCCAGCTGTTCGATGCTTTGCGGGCGCTCGAACCGGCGCGGGTGACCTTGGACCAGCTCGGTGCCCAGGCCGAGGCGGCGCGACTGCAGATCGCCATCGCGGAAACATACCTGGCGCTCGGATTGTTCACTGAGGCCAGCGTCGAGGCGACCGAGGCGGCTGATCGAACGACCGCAGCGGGGATGGCACACGATGCCGCAGCCGCCAAGTTCACCATCGCGCTCAGCAAGCTCGCCACCGGAGACTTCGATGCGGCCACGGCCGAACTGCATGCCGCCACGACCTTGTACGACCAGGTCGGTGACGCTCACCACCAGGCCCGGGCTCGGCTCGTCGGTGCTGAGATCGCCGCCGCCCAGGGCAGGCGGGTCGAGGCTGCCGCGCTCGCCGACACTGCTGCGGCTGACCTGCGGGCCGGCGGTTGGCTGGCGCCGTTGGCCTGGGCTGAGCTTCAGCAAGCCGACCTGGCCACAGATGCCGCCGCTGTCACGGCCCACCTCGACCAGGCCGGTGTGTTGATCGAGCGACTTGGCCTGCCACAGCTGCGCTACCCCTACGCGCTTCGTCGTGCCCGGCTGCACCGACGCCTTGGTCGTGACACACAGGCTGAAAGTCTCTTCCGGCAGGCGGTTGCCGCGGTGGAACAGCTCGGTGCGCGGCTGCCCGACTCCGGTCTGCGGATGGCGTTCCGCTCCGACAAGCTGGCTGCCCATGACGAACTCATAGACATCCTCGCCAGCCGCGGCGATGACCATAGCCTGCAGGAGGCTTGCCGCATCAGCGATCAGGCCAAGGCACAGACGTTAACGAACCTGATCGAGGGCACCATCGGTCCACGTGAGCGCCTCGACGGTACGGGCGCGGAAGCCCAGCTCAGCAATCGACGGATCGACCTTGATGTCACCTACGGCGCGCTCTTGACCGCTGACGCCCCCCGGCGCGTCCAGCTACGCCGTCGAGCCACTCTGCTCGAGCACGAGCTCAAGCTGCTCCGGCTACGCACTACCGCTGGCACCGGAGCCAGCCGGCCGACCGAGCATGACTTCGACCCGTCACCGGCAGGCGGTTGGCCGGCCGGGCCGAACTTGGCCTACCACGTCGTCGGCGAGGACATTATCGCGTTCACATTGCGCGACCGTGAGTTCATCGCCGCCACCCGGCTCGCCGGAGCGCTGCCGGCCGTACACGCCCAGCTCGATCGACTGAGCGCTCAGTGGTATCGGTTCAACATCGGCAGCGCTTTCATCGAAAAGCATCAGAGAATGTTGGTGCGTACGACGCAAGAAATCCTGGGCGAGCTTTACCAACTTTTGCTGGCGCCAATCCCCGGGCTCACCGACACCGACACCCTGCTGATCGTGCCGCATCGCGAGCTGTACCAGGTGCCCTTCCATGCCCTCCACGACGGCAGCGGCCACCTGCTCGAACACCGCACGGTCACCATTGCCCCCACCCTCACCGGCGCTCCGGCGGCTGGCTACCGTGGCATCAATCAAGGCGTACTGGTGCTGGCCGCCCCCGATTCGCACACCCCGTCGGTGACAAGCGAAGCACAAGCGCTAGCCAGACTGCTGCCGGACGCGCGCATCCTGGTCGGCGACGCAGCCACCAGCGCCGAGCTAGCCGCGGCACTCCCCGGCCCCGGTGTCGTGCACATCGCCTGTCACGGCCTGTACCGGGCAGACAACCCCCTGTTTTCCGCGTTGCGCCTGGCCGACCGGTGGATTACCGCAGCGGAGATTTCCGAGCTCGACCTCGGCGGCGCACTCGTCACGCTCAGCGCCTGCGAGTCCGGCCGCCCCGGCCGGGGCACCGCGGAGCCAGTCGGCCTGGCCTGGGGCCTGCTCGCCGCGGGTGCCTCCGGTGTCGTGGTCAGCCAGTGGGTCGTCCACGATGAGGCTACCGCCGGCCTGATGCGTGAGTTCTACCGTCAGTTGGGAGCTGGCCTGCGCCCTGCTGTCGCGCTGCGCCAGGCACAGCTCGCCACCGCCCACCAGCACCCACATCCTTTCTACTGGGCGCCGTTCAGCTACCTCACCGCGTCCGCCGCCACCATCTCGAAGGGAAGCCGCCATGCCCAGCCGTAAGCGATCGCTACTCAGTGGGGTCCTGGTGCTCGCGGTCAGCCTGTTCGGAGCGATCACCACCAGCCCAACTGCCGCCGCCATGCCGCCACCTGCCAAGGCCAGCTCGCCGATCAGCCACGTCGCCGAGATCGTGGTCAAAGTCGACCTCCCCGGCGGGCACACCATCGCCGAAGTCGCCGCCGCCTTCCCGATCCGGATCGGCAGTGCCGTGCTGGCCTCGCGCGGCATCTATCTGGTCCAGTCCACCGACCCGCACAACCGCGATGACTCTACGAGACTCGCCGCGAAGATCGCCAAGAACCGGGCCGTCGTCTACGCCGAACCAAACTCCTTGATCAGTATCGGGGACAACCGGTACCACGCCTGGCTCGACGGCGAGCCGAACAATGCCGGCACGGACCCGACTATCTGGTCCGACCAGCCCGCCGTCGCGGGTCTGCAGCTCGGCGCTGCGCACGCCCGCAACCGCGGCTCAGGGGTTGTGGTGGCGGTGCTCGACACCGGAGCCGACCCCGCCCAACCGGCGCTGAAAGACCGGCTGCTGCCAGGCTGGAACTACGTCGGCGACAACGCCGACACCGCCGATGTTCTCCAGGGTGCCGACGACGACCTCAACGGGGTCGTCGACCAGGCCTACGGCCATGGCACCTTCGTGGCCGGCCTGATCACTCTCGTCGCGCCCGACGCCTCGATCCTGCCCGAGCGCGTCCTTGACAGCGACGGCTACGGCAATATCTTCGTCATCGCCCAAGCCATCATCGACGCCGCGGATGCCGGCGCGAATGTGATCAACCTCAGCCTCGGCACCAGTGAGAAGCTCGGCTCGAGGCTGCTCGAAGACGCCGTCACCGCGGTGCAGAAGAAGGGTGCCGTCGTGGTCGCAGCGGCCGGCAACGACGACACCGGCAGCCCCGAGTACCCCGCCGCACAACCAGGCGT
>JBBSQO010000166.1:0-5372 GCA_038244025.1 Propionibacteriales bacterium | reverse complement strand
TTCGATCCCATCGCCTTCGGCCATTTCCTGGTCTATGCAGGTCGTTGGCCCCGTTATCTGGGCAAGGCCTCGTTGTTTCAGATTCCATTGCTGGGCCGGCTGATCACTGCCTGCGGGCAGATTCCGGTGGAACGGAGCAGCCACGATACGGTCCGCGCGCTGGCCAGGGCACTGGAGGCCATCCGGGAAGGAAAGAGTGTGTCGATTTATCCGGAAGGCACCATCACCGCAGACCCTGAGGGCTGGCCGATGACGGGCAAGTCCGGTGCGGCGCGGATCGCGCTGGAGACCGGGTGTCCGATCGTGCCGGTGGGGCAGTGGGGTGCGAATGAGGTGATGCCGGGCAAGAAGCCAACCTGGCCCCGACTGCTGCCGCGCAAGACGATGCGTCTGATGGCCGGAGATCCGGTTGACCTCGATGATCTTCGGAGCGCGCCGCTGACCCCGGCCGTGCTCAGGGAAGCCACCGCACGGGTGATGGATGCCATCACTGCCCTGGTGGCGGAGCTGCGCGATGAGGAGGCCCCCGCTGAGCGCCTTGATCTGCGTACCCATCTGGCCAGGCAGGCGAGGAAGGATACGCCCAAGAAGCAGCGACGCAAGGGAGACCGAGAATGACGAGGATCGGCGTCATGGGCTCAGGTTCCTGGGGGACAGCTTTTGCCCTGGTCCTCAGTGATGCTGGCAATGAGGTGACCATGTGGGCGCGTCGCGAAGAGATCTGTGTCGCGATCAACACCAAGCATCGCAATGCCGACTACCTTCCGTTCGTCGACCTGCCCACCTCACTCGGTGCAGTCACCGATCCCCAGCAGGCGATGGCGGGCGCGGACTTTGTGGTGCTGGCCGTCCCGTCGCAGTCCTTGCGGGAGAACCTGAGCAGCTGGCAGATTCCGCCGGGCGCGTTCGTCGTCAGTCTCGCCAAGGGAATCGAGCTGGGCACCGGACTACGGATGAGCGAGGTGATCACCGATGCCGGGAACATCGGAGCTGAACGGATTGCCGTTGTCTCCGGGCCGAACCTGGCCCGCGAGATCGCGGAACGTAAACCATCGGCGAGTGTGGTCGCCAGCACCAGCGAGCAGACCGCGGCTGCCTTACAGGAGGTCTGCCACACCCCTACCTTCCGGCCGTATACCAACCCCGACGTGGTGGGTTGTGAGCTGGGCGGTGCGACCAAGAACGTCATTGCCCTCGCGGTCGGCATGGGGGTAGGTATCGGACTCGGTGACAACGCGACTGCCTCGGTCATCACTCGCGGGCTGGCTGAGATCACCCGATTAGGGCTTGCCCTGGGCGCGGAACAGTACACGTTCTCCGGTCTGGCAGGCCTCGGTGACCTGGTCGCGACCTGTTCCTCCCCGCTGTCGCGCAACCGGACCTTCGGTGAGAACCTGGGCCGAGGGCGTACGGTCGCCGAGATCGTTGCCAACACCCGGCAGGTGGCCGAGGGCGTCAAGTCCTGCGCGTCGATCCAGGAGCTGGCGGAGAAGCACGGCGTCGAGATGCCGATCGTTGAGCATGTTGCGGCCGTGATCGCAGGCCGACTGTCGCCGCCGGAAATGATCTCCGGGCTACTGTCCCGCTCGGCGAAACCAGAACGATACTGACAGCTGCCTCACTCAGCCTGGATCCTCGAGAGCTGCCCGAAGCACCGGCTCTCCGGGGAGTCACCATGCATTACGGGGTGACGACCGGCAGGCCGTCCCTCCACTGGAGCGGCAGAACATTCATGCCGCGGCCATCACCGGCGATCTGCCACGAATGGAAGATCAACTGATAGGTGCCGGACTTGTCCACGATGACGTCCTGTCCGCCCGGCCCGAGGTACTTCGACTTGGACATTTCGGTCGTCAACAGCCGCCGATCCGCCTTCTTGTACGGACCGGTGAGGGACGGTGCCGTGGCATAGCCGATGGCATACTTGCTGCCACCGTAGTCATTGGCCGAGTAGAACAAGAAGTAGGTGCCGTCATGCTTGACCAGCGTCGGTGCTTCCACGACGTTGCCTTCCCACTCCTCCGTACGCGTGAGCAGTCGGGTCGGGTGGCCGGTCACGGAGAGACCATTGGCGGACACCGCTGATGCCTGTAACCAGGTAGGACTGCCGCAGCAGTTGCCATCGTTCTTCCAGATGACGTACCGCGAGCCGTCCGAGTCGACGAAGCTGGCGGGATCGATCGCCCCGCCCTCATCCTTCGGGCACAGTAGGGGCTTGTCTTTGCCCACGAAGGGGCCGGCCGGGCTGCTGCCTGTGGCCGCGCCGATGCACTGGTAGCGCGATGTCGCGCTCTTGGCCGCGAAGTACATGACGAAGTGCCCCGGTGAGACTTGCGAGACGTCCGGAGCCCACGTGTTACCCCCGGTCGCCCATGCCGGCAGTTCGGGAAGCGCATCCTCGGCCGAAACGGTCCAGGATCGTAGGTCCTTCGACGTGGCCATCTGCACATTGACCGAGCCGCTGTTGGTGGCGTAGGCGTGATAGATGCCGTCAACGAGGATGACGTCGGGATCGGGGAAGTCTTGGTCGATCACGAAAGTACTCGGGACCATCGATGGTGACTCGCTGGGGCTGCTCGACGCCTTCGGCGAGCATGCGGTGAGCCCGGCTGCTGCGATAACGGCCATGGCCATTCCAACGATGACCGGGAATTTGCGCATAACTTGCCCCAAATCGTGGTGCGTTTTCACAGCGTATCGAGGCATGGAAATCTCGCCGATTGTCCGAGAGAGGATGTCCCGAGTTCGGTGGACTTTCGGTGGCGGTCCGGCGGGCATCAGGCTGCGCTCACGTCGTGATTATTGCAGTTGGCGCCGGCAGTCTTGGGGGCAGGGTCACCGACCCCACCTCCCGCCCGTGGCGGACCGCGACACGTCCGGGAACATGCTCGCCTCGCGGGCCGCACACGCGGCCACATCTGCCTCCATCAGCGCTCTTAAGTCAAGACTCTGGAAAGCTGACACCAGTCGCATCGGCAATGGCCAGGCCAGCCTGGGACGGTTGGCCGCTGGCTGGCTGACGTCAAGTTTTCAGATGCAGAAGCACCCGACTGCCGCCGGCCGTACTGGGAACGACTCCGTGGCAGAGGCTCAGATGAATGCCACGATGTCCCGCAGTTTCAACGGGACTGACCTTAATGCCTCCTATGACTCAACGCCTGCTTTTGGCGGAACCGCGGAGACCGACGTCATCTATCGGTCGAAGCCCCAAGACTTCCGCGTTTCGGGTACCGGTAGTCATGAAAAGGGCCACGCCACAGGTCCCCTTCACCCCAACGGCTCCGCCCCGGCCAAGAGCCCCACCGCTACCCGCTTCGAATGCATGACGAACGCTGCGGTCTCATCCCACTACGGGTTGAGCCCGGACCCAACGTCGCCAACATCAACAGCGTGTACTGAGGAGGTGATCGAGGTGACGATCGGACTGGTGGAGAGTTCGATTGGCAGCGCTCAGCCAGCAGGGGGCAACCCTGGCCGTACCGGCCAGAAGGTCACCAGCCGGACTACCGACTGCCCGTACCCTGCAGCGCCTGCAGCAGGTCCAGCCAAAGGTCATCCACCTGCTCAACGCCGACCGACATCCTGATCAGGCCCTCGGGAACATTGGCCAGCTCGGCTGGCCAGCGGCGGCGGCGCTCGAAGGTTGACTCGACCCCACCGAGACTGGTGGTATTCACCCAGATCCGGGTCGCCGAGGTCATGGCGTCGGCATCCTCGGCTGTCGGTAGCTCGATCGCCAGCAGCGATCCCCATCCCGGGTAGCGAACCCTGCTCACACCATCGTTGGTGGACAGCCGATGGCTGAGGGTCCGGGCACTTGTCTCGGCTGCCCGTACCCGGAGTGGCAGGGTGCGGATGCCGCGCAGCACCAGAAATGCTTCCAGGGTGCCGGGAGTTGCCCCCTGGGTCTTGCGGATGTCATCGAACTGGGTGAACTCCGCATCGTCTCTGGTGACCAGCGCGCCGAGCAACGCATCGGAATGGCCGGACATGAACTTGGTCGCCGAGTGCAGCACCACGTCGGCGCCGAGGCTCAGCGGTTGCTGCAGGACCGGGGTGGCAAAGGTGTTGTCGACCACCAACCGGGTAGCTGTGCCCGACAGGGCCGCACCGATCGTCGGAAGGTCTGCCACGTCCATCATCGGGTTGGTTGGTGACTCCAGCCACACCACATCAGCGCCCTCGGCCGCCGACAGGATCGCGGCGGTATCGGTGGCCGGCACCGGAACCACCTGCAGGCCATCTCGCCGGGCCCGATCCTGGGCGAGCGCGGCCACTCCCAGGTAGCAGTTGCTGGGAATGACCAGTTTCCCATTGCGGGGAAGGGTTTCCAGGATGGCGTTGGCTGCCGCCATCCCAGTGGCGAAGGCCAGTGCCCAGCCGTGCTCCAAGGCCCCGATGGCTTCCTCCAGTGCGGACCAGCCCGGGTTGCCAAAGCGGCCGTAACCGAGATCGCCGCCGGCAACGTAGGTGGAGGCGAGCGTCATCGGGGTGTTGAGTGGTGCATCGGCCACTCGCTGGGGACGTCCGGCCATGACGGCCAGGGTGTCGGGGTGCGGAGGGTGTTCAGCAGGCATCTGCCCAGTGTTGCGCGTCACTGCTCCGAGCGCGCAGCCGGCACCGGTAGGGTTCCGAGCGGACCGACACGCCTGGGGACGAGGTCCAACGTACGGGGCCTCAGCGAACAATGACAGGTGGATGAGACACCATGACCGATGCGGCACGTCCGGCTGGCCAGAAATCACCGGACGCCATCGCCGGCGAGAAGTCGAGGGTGGCGGTGATCTTTGGCGGGGTCAGCAGCGAGCACCCGGTCTCCTGCCTGACGGCGGCCGGGGTGCTGGGTGCCATCGATCCACAAAAGTACGAGGTGGTCGGGATCGGGATCACCCGTACCGGCCGCTGGGTGCGGATCAGCAACGAGGCAATGGCGAACCTGACCGTGGTGGACCGGGTGCTGCCCGAACTGTCCGAGGAAGCCTCCGATGCCATCCTGATCCGCGACGACAAGATCATCCAGCTCGCCACCAGGGACGAGGCGATGCTGGATCAGCTACACCCCATCGACGTCGCGTTCTCTCTGCTGCATGGTCCGTTCGGTGAGGACGGCACCATCCAGGGAATGTTCGAGATGGTCGGCATCCCGTACGTCGGTGCCGGGGTGCTGGCGAGCGCGGTCGGAATGGACAAGCATTTCACCAAACTGGTGCTGGCGGCGAGTGGCATCCCGATCGGTCCATTTGCGGTGGTGACCGCCGCGGATTGGGCGAGTGACCGGGCGGCGGCACTGGATGCCGTGGCATCGCTGCACTTCCCGGTGTTCGTGAAGCCGGCTCGGGGCGGATCGAGTCTGGGGATCACTAAGGCTGACA
>JBBSQO010000165.1:0-5387 GCA_038244025.1 Propionibacteriales bacterium | reverse complement strand
TGATCTCCTCCAGATCCCACATCGGCCGGTGTAGCACGGCCAGGCTGCGAATCCCAGACGGATCAGTCACCGGTTCGGGAAAGAACACCGTGTCCTTGTTGTGGAAGAGATTGAGGTCCAGGTCCTGATCGTCGTGATAGCGAAACAGCACCGGGCCGAGCCGGATCCAGCTGCGCAGATCCGTCGAGGTGGCGATCGCGGTCTTCGGCCCCAGCGGGCCGTTGGCGACATAGGTCATCACATACCGGCCCAGCTCGGCGATCCAGGTGACCCGCGGATCCTCCACCCCGGCGCTGTGGGCGCCTCGCTCGAAGGACCGGTCCGGCGCCAGCACCACACCCTCACGGGTGACCGAGTCCGGCACCCCGCCGGCCAGATTGACCCTGGCCAGCCCCACCCGGGAGACGTTGCCGGCGGCCACCAGCCGGGGCAGCAGATAAAGGTTTCCTTCCGCATCGCGGCCACTGCCCGGGTTCAGCACGCCTTCCGCCTCCAGCTCGTTGCCGTCCTCGGGCGTCATCAGCACGCCGACTCGTACCAGCCGGTACGGGAACGAGTCGCCGATCTGGCTCTTGCCCTCGATGAGTGACTCGTGGTTGCTCGTCATCCCTTGACTCCCGATCCGATATCTGTGGCAACGAAATAGCGCTGGAAGACGATGAACAAGACGACCACCGGAGCGGCCAGCACCACCGCGCCGGCCAAGATGGCCCCGAAGGGGTTCGCCGCCGAGGCCGCTACGTTGCTCATATAGTTGGCGAGCGAAACCGCCAGCGGCTGCTTGCTGGCTTCCTTGGTGATCAGGAACGGCCAGAGGAACTCGTTCCACGGTCCAATGAAGGTGATCAGGATGACGGTCACCAGCGCTGGCTTGACCAGCGGCAGCGCCACCCGCCGCAACAAGGCGAACTCACCGGCACCGTCGATCCTGGCGGCCTCGAACATCTCCTTGGGGACCTGCAGGAAGTACTGCCGGAAGATGATCACCGCGGTCGAGTTGATGGCAAAGGGCAGAATCATCCCCAGGTAGCTGTCCGCCAGCCCGTAGTTCTTGGCGATCAGTACGTACAGCGGGACCAGCAGCAGCTGGAACGGAACCACCTGCACCAGCAGGGCCAGCGCAAAGGTGGCACCGCGACCACGCCATTCCAAGACCGCTAGCGAGTAGCCGGCCAGCACCCCGAAGAAGACCGTGAAGATCAGCACGCCGGCAGTGAAGATGCCAGAGTTGGCCAGACCGACGAACAGGTGCAGACGATCGTTGATCGCCAGATAGTTGGCGCCGGTAATGTTGGAAGGATGGGGAAAGGCGCCGGCAATGCTCGGGTCGGGCGATGCCTGCAGCGATCCGATGATCATGTAGTAGAACGGGAAGAGGAAAACGAGCGCGCCGACTCCGAGCACAATTCCGCGTAGAGCAACTTGTCGTCGTGACATCAGTCCTGCCCTCCGGCGAATCGGTACTGCAGATAGGCGATGATCAAGACAGCGACCACCAGGACGATTCCGATGGCGGCGGCAGATCCCGGCTTGCCCTGCTCGATGCCCTGCTGGTACATCACCAGCACCGGCGACGCCGATGCCCCGTTCGGACCGCCGCCACCGGTCAGCAGGTACGGCTCGGTGAAGAGATTGGCCCCGACCACGGTGGACAACAGCAGTACCAGCACTGTGGCCGGTCGGACACCGGGCACCGTCACGTTCCAGAAGCTCTGGATCTTGCTGGCGCCATCGGTTGCTGCCGACTCATACAGCTCCTCGGGGATGTTCTGCAAGGCTGCCAGATACAACAGGATATAGAAGCCGAGCTGCTTCCAGGTGACAAACAGCGCAATGGATGGCATTGCCCATCGTGGGTTGGCCAGCCAGGCCGGATCCGGCGCCAGCGAGCCGAGGATCCGGTTGACCAGGCCGCTGCCACTGAAGAGGAACAGCCAGACTCCCACCACGGCGACGCTGGCGGTCACGTACGGCACGTAGTAGCTCACCCGAAGGAAGCTCGCCAACCGGGTGACCCGGTTGAGCAACGCCGCCAATACCAGGGACAGCACCACCGTCAACGGAACATTGATGACCAGGAAGATCCCGACATTCACAAACGATTGCAGCACCGCCGGATCGTTGAAGACCCGGATGTAGTTGTCCAGGCCGACGAATGGTCGGTCCACCTGCGCACCGGGGGCGGCGAAGAAGTAGTCCCTGAACGACATGTAGACCGCAAAACCTAGCGGGTAGGCGAAGACCGCGATCACAAAAAGCAGGTACGGGGCGCTGAACAACCAGCCGATCGGGTTCGGTCCCAGCAGCCCGCCGCCGGCATTGCGCTGCGACCGGCCACGTTGGGGCCGACCGCCCGGACGGTCGACTGTGGCGATGGCAGCCATCGGTCTACTTCCCACTCGCCAGCTGGGTCACCTGGTCGGCGGCCTGCTTGAGTGAGTCGGCGACGTCCCCTTGACCGGCAATCACCGACTTGGTGTAGGCGTTCCGCAGATCTTGCAGCATCTCGACGGTGTGCGGCCCGGCGGGGACATCGACCGTCCGGGAAGCCTGGTCACCGAACTCGGTGTAGGCCGGGTTGGCCTTGAAGTAGTCGGCATAGGTGGTCTGCAGATCCTTGCGCAGCGGCATCTGTCCCGTCTTGTCCAGCAGCTTGCCATCTTGTTCCTTGCTGGTGGAGAACTTCAGCAGGTCCCAGGCGGTGGCCTGGTTCTTGCAGGCGCTAAACAGGCCGATGTTCTTGGCGTCGCTGAAAGACCAGACATCCTTTGCGGGCTTGCCGTCCTTGGTCGGTACCGGCACCGAGCCCCACTTGACCTTGCCCTGATAGACGGCCACGGCCCACGGGCCGACGATGGCCATGGCGGCCTTACCATCGGCGAAGGAGTCGCCCTGGTACTGCTCCTTGCCGGCCAGCTTCTGGCCATAGATGGACCTCCAGAACTTGCCCACCGCAACCCCTTCCGGGCCGGCGAAGGTCGCCTTGTTGTCCTCGACGATGCTCTTGCCACCAGTGGCCGCGGCAAACAGCGGCATGAAGTCGAACTGGATCTGGAAGAACTCGCTGGTCGGCGAGGGATAGATCGCGTACGGGGCGACCTTCTTCTGCGTCAAGGTCTTCGCCGTGGAAAGGAAGTCGGCATAGCTGGCCAGCTTCGGATGCTCCGGGTCAAGACCTGCCTTGGCGAACATCTTCTTGTTGTAGAAGATCATCACCGGGTTCGACTTCCACGGCAGCTGGTAGTACTTGCCATCATCGGACTTGTACTGCTGGGCAACCTCCCCGCTGCGGTCCTCGATGTAAGACTTGCCATCTGGAAAACTGGTCAGGTCGACCAGTCCCCCTTGCCGGACCCACTGGCCGACCGCGGACGGGGCGGAGTTGTAGACCAGGCAGGGAGCGGTACCGGCGGTGATGGCGGCGCCGATCACCTCCTCGCTGCTCTTGCCGGCCGGAATCTCCTGCCCCTTGACCTGTTGGTCAGCGTGCTTGGCGTTCCATTCCTTGACCATCGCCTTGCCCCAGGCGACCTCTTGTTCGTTGTTGGAATACCAGACGGTGATGGGGCCGCGGGCGGTCTGGGCGCCGGACGGCTTGCTCGACCCTCCACCGCAAGCAGACAGGGTGAGTCCAGCGGCGAGGATGGCGGTGACGATAATCGGTGTGCGTCGGTGCACGATGGTCTCCTAACGGTTGCCGGCCGGTGCCGGTGGTGCGGTGGATGAGCGAAGCATGAGTTCTGCGGGAGGAAGCTCCAGATCCGGTGCCTGGTGGTTGGTGATCAAGGCGAGCAGGGTCTCGGCCGCGGATTGGCCCCAGAGGTGTGCGTCGCTGCCGACCGTGGTAAGCGCCGGGTGAACGTAGTTGCCAAGATCAATTCCGTCAAAGCCGGTGATCGACATGTCGGCCGGCACGCGGATGCCGCGGTGCTGCAGGACGCCGAGGCCGGCGATGGCCATCGGATCATTGGCATAGACGATTGCCGTTGGCCGGATGCGCTGGTCCAGCAAGGCCTTGGTGGCCTGCGCGCCGGCGGCGGCGGAAAAGTCGGCGCCAATGATCATGTCCGGTTGCAGTCCCGCTGCGGCCATGGCGCCGCAGAAGGCACCCCGACGGCGTGAGCCATGCAGCATCTCCTGGGTGCCTGCCACGTGGGCGATCCTGCGGTGCCCCTGGGACACCAGGTGCCGTACCATCTGTGTGACGCCGAGGGTGTCGTCGAGATCGACCGCCGGGAAGATGCCCCGTTCCTCCGGATACCCCAGAGTGACCGCGGACGCTCCGATGACGCGCAACAGTTCGATCCGCGCATCGTCGTGGCGCAGGTCAGACAAAAAGACACCATCCACCCGGTGGTCTGCACACAGGCGCCGATAGGTCTGCAACTCGGACTCGGCATCGGAGACCATGCTCAGCACCAGTGCCCAGCCGCGCGGAGCGAGGACCGATTCCACCCCGGACATGAAGGCGGCAAAGAAGGGGTCCGCGGCGAGAACATCGGGGTTCCGGCGAAGCACGAACCCGAGGGCCAGAGAGGTGCGGTTGGAGAGCGAACGGGCCGTGACACTCGGGCGCCAGCCGAGCTCTGCGGCTGCGTCCAGTATCCGGCGGCGGGTCTGTGGTGCCACGCCGTCCCGGTCGTTGAGAGCAAAGGACACCAGCCCCTTGCTGACCCCGGCATGGCTCGCCACATCGGAGATGGTGACCTGCCGCCTGGTCATCCCGACCTCCCGAGTCGTTCCGTTGGATGCTTGCCTAAACCGGTTTAGGTCAGACTAGGGGCTAGGCAGAGAGGCGTCAATGGGCTGAGCGGTTTGCATTCACCCTGCCAGTGATATGCACATGCTACTGTATGTGTATGCCGAAGTCTCGTCGCCTGCAGCTCCTGCTCGAGCAGGAGCAGTATGCCCGTGTGGCAGCCGCCGCAAGTCAGCGTCACGTCTCGGTCGCGACGGTGATCCGCGACGCCATCGACCACGGTCTGGCGCCCGGCGGTGATCGCCGCACCGCCGCCGCTCGATCACTTCTGGCTGCCCCACCCATGCCGGTGCCGGATGTTGATGAACTGCGTGACGAACTCGATGCGCTGCGCGGGCGGCGTGGATGATTGTTCTCGATACCACCGTGCTGGTCTACGCACTGGGGGTCGAGCATCGGTTTCGGGAACCGTCACGCAGGCTCATCGAGACCATCGGTCGGGGCCAGCTGTCGGCGACCACCACCGCCGAGGTAATACAGGAGTTCGCCAACGTGCGAGCCCTTCGTTGTGGACGCGCCGAGGCAACTGCGGCGGCCGAGGAGTACCTCGCACTGCTGAGTCCGCTCCTCACGGTGGGGCCGCAACATGTCGCTGGCGGGCTGTCTCTCTGGCGACAACATGAGCGGC
>JBBSQO010000164.1:0-5462 GCA_038244025.1 Propionibacteriales bacterium | reverse complement strand
TGGTCGCCCCAGCTGTCCGCCCGGCTCGGTGATGACCGGGCCCGGACCTGCGGCATCGTGGTCAACAGCTTCAGCAAATACTTCGGGATGACCGGCTGGCGGCTGGGCTGGCTGTTGCTGCCGGATCACCTGGTGGGTTCCGTTGAGGCGCTGGCCGGCAACCTGGCCTTGTGCCCGCCAGCGATCTCCCAGTACGCCGCGCTGTCGGCCTTCGACGAGGCCTCCTATGTCGAGTACGAGCAGGCGGTCGACGGCTACCGGGCGAACCGGTCGTTGTTGCTGGACCGGCTGCCGGCTATCGGGCTGGATCGGCTGGCCCCGGCTGACGGTGCCTTCTATATTTATGCCGACGTGAGCGCTCGGACTGATGACTCCGAAGTATGGTGCGATCGGCTGTTGCGCGACACCGGAGTGGCGGTTGCACCGGGCCTGGACTTCGATCCCGTCGATGGGCACCATTTCATCCGGCTGTCCTTCGCCGGCCCGTACGAGGAAATTGCTCGCGCGCTCGACTGGTTGGAGCCCTGGCTGGCCGCCCACTAGCCTTGGCCCATGACCTCGCCGCCGGCCCGCCCCCTGCAGCCGGCCCAGACATTGCACATTGTCAGCGGCAAGGGCGGCACCGGCAAGACGACGATCGCGGCCGCGCTGGCCTGTGCACTGGCCGGCGCGGATCGCCGGGTGCTGCTCTGTGAGGTGGAGGGCCGCAACGGCCTGACCGAGCTGTTCGGCCAACCAGCGCTGGGAGGAGCCGAGGAGCGCCGGCTGTGCCGTACCCCCAACGGCGGCCAGGTGTTCGGACTCTCCGTCGACGCCGAGGATGCGCTGCTCGAATACCTCGACACCTTTTATCGCCTCGGCCTGGCCGGCAAGGTGTTGGACCGGTTCGGCGTCGTCGACTTCGCCACCAGCATCGCACCAGGGCTGCGCGACGTGTTGCTGACCGGCAAGGTGTACGAAGCCGTCCGACGCAAGACCAAGCACCGATCCGGCGCCTACGATGCTGTCGTCCTTGATGCTCCCCCGACCGGCAGGATCGCTCAGTTCCTCAATGTGCACGAGGCCGTAGCCGGGCTGGCCAAGATGGGCCCGATCCGCAGCCAGGCCGACTCGATCATGCGGGTGCTGCGCTCGGACCAGACCGTGGTCCACCTCGTCACACTGCTGGAGGATATGCCGGTCACCGAGACCGAGGAAGCCATTGGCGCACTGCGACCAACGCACATCGCGGCCGGCACGGTGATCGCCAACATGGTGACGTCGGTCCCGCTTACCGAAGGCCAGCTCCAAGCGGCGAGCGACGGCACCCTCGAGCTGTCGGTGCCGGGCTTCAGCAAGACCCGCAATGCAGCGCTGGCCGAGGAGTTTGCCGCCGAGGCCACCCGGGTCCAGCTGCAACGCACATGCCACCAAAGGCTTACCGAGCTTGGGCTGCCGCTGGTCGAGGTCGACTATGACCCGGACGGTATCGATGAGTCGTCGCTGTTCACGATCGCCGACGCACTCGGCCGGCAGCTGGGCGCGGAGATGATGGCCGGATGAGTACCAACACCCGAGGCTCCACCCGCCTGGTGACCGAGTCGAAACCACTCAAGATCAACAATATCCTCGACGTGGACAAGATGATCAGTGATCAACAAACCCGGATCGTGATCTGCTGTGGTTCCGGAGGCGTCGGCAAGACGACCTTATCGGCTGCACTCGCCATCCGGGCCGCAGAGGCGGGCCGCAAGGTGGCCGTTCTCACCATTGACCCGGCTCGGCGGCTGGCCCAGTCACTCGGCCTGGGCGAGTTGGACAACGAACCCCGGAGGGTTGCCGGGATCGACACGATGGCCGGCGGCAGCCTGGACGCGATGATGTTGGACATGAAACGCACCTTCGACGACGTGGTGCTGGCCCACTCGACGGAGGAGAAGGCGGAGCAGATCCTGTCCAACCCCTTCTACCAGGCGCTGTCCACGTCCTTTTCGGGCACCCAGGAGTACATGGCGATGGAGAAGCTCGGCCAGCTGTACAGCCAGGCCGAGCGGGACGGGCGCTGGGACTTGATCGTGGTGGACACCCCGCCAGCCCGGTCGGCGCTGGACTTCCTCGATGCCCCCGAACATCTCAGCACGCTGCTGGATGGGAGGTTGCTGAGGCTGCTGCTAGCTCCCACGCGGGGCCCGTTCAAGCTGATGGGCCTGGGCTTCACCCTGGTCTCCTCGGCCATGAACAAGGTGCTGGGAGCCCAGATCCTGACCGATGTGCAGACCTTCGTCGGCGCCTTCGAGGCACTCTTCGGTGGCTTCCGCAACCGTGCCGAGAAGACGCTGCAACTACTGTCATCGGAGCACACCACCTTCCTGGTGGTTGCCACCGCCGAGCGGGACGCCCTGCAGGAGGCCTCCTTCTTTGTCGATCGGCTGAGCGAGGAGCAGATGCCGCTCTCCGGGCTGATCGTCAACCGGGTGCATCGCACCGGCCTGGCCATCTCAGCCGAGCGGGCCCTCTCAATTGCCGAGGAACTGTCGACCACGGAAGGCCTGCCGGACGGACACGATGATCAGGCGCCGGC
This sequence comes from Propionibacteriales bacterium, assembly GCA_038244025.1. GTDB lineage: Bacteria > Actinomycetota > Actinomycetes > Propionibacteriales > Propionibacteriaceae > Microlunatus. Next base: position 2,902 of record JBBSQO010000164.1, on the reverse strand, counting down.
CCTGGACATAGCCGAGACCACGCCTTGCATCGAAGAGATCGCGTTGCAACGACACGCAGCACTGATGCGGGTGATCGAGCGTGAGCAACTCCTGCTCGGCCGCTTCTGCGGTGCCCGGCCAGGCGTCGGTGTGGCGCAGGTAGCAGCCTTGGCTACCGACGTCACCGACCTTGACTCATTGCGTCGCGCCGGCCTTCTGCTTGCCACACAGGACTGACGCCCAGGACTGGACGTCTGGACGTTGGCGGAGCAGATGCCGCCGCTCACGCTCCGTCATACCACCCCAGATGCCCCACTCGATCCGGTTGTCCAGAGCCTCGGCCAGGCATTCGGCTCGCACCGGGCATCCGATGCAGAGCAGTCGCGCCCGCTTCTGGTCCGACGCGTCCGGGAAGAGGGCATCCTCCATCCCCCGACACTTCGCTTGCAGAGTCCAATCTTCCTGATTTTGCACAGACATAGCTGTGTCCTTTCAAATCCCCCGACAGAAAGTGCCCCACTAAGGGGGCTCTTGTATGCTATGGGACTGGCTGCCGGATAGCCAGCGACCAAGATCAATTTTTGGTAAAGATCATCGCCAACCGTGGATATTTCGGTCTCGTGGGCAACCTCACGTACTCTGGTGGGCATGCCTTTGAGTCCAAAACGCGTCGGTAGCGTTGCCTACTCCATGGTCATGTTCGCCGTGGTCAGCGTGCTGGCCGGTCTGCTGGTCGCCGGTCTGGTTGTCCCGTTCGCCGGAATTGCCGGGGTGGGCGCGCGCGCGACGGCCGCTGGACTGGAGAGCCTACCGGCCGATCTTGCCACTCCACCCCCGGCCGAGCGCTCCAAGGTGCTGCTGGCTGACGGCAGCCTGCTCGCCAACTTCTATGACGAGAACCGGGTCAAGGTTGCACTGAAGAACATTGCGCCCGCGATGCGCAAGGCACAGATCGCCATCGAAGATCACCGCTTCTATGAGCATGGCGCCTTGGATCTGAAATCCACCTTCCGTGCCTTCGCCAGCAACCAGGCCGGCGGGTCCACCCAGGGTGGATCCAGCATCACCCAGCAGTACGTGAAGATGGTCCAGGTCGAAACCGCATACGCCAAGGGTGACAAGGAGGGCATCCAGAAGGCTAAGGAGACGACGTATGCGCGCAAGGTCCAGGAGCTGCGTTATGCCATCGCCCTGGAGAAGCGGTTTTCCAAGGACGAGATCCTGGAGCGCTATCTCAACATTGCCTACTACGGCGACGGAGCGTACGGCGTCGAGGCCGCCGCCCACCACTATTTCGACACCACGGCGAAAAAGCTCACCCTGCCTCAGGCGGCCATGCTGGCCGGTCTGGTCCAGGACCCGAACAACGTCAACCCGGTGGCTGACAAGGCTGCCGCAGTGGCCCGACGGAATGTGGTGCTCAACCGGATGGCCTCGCCCGACATCAAGATGATCAGCGCGAGCCAGGCGGCCAAGGCCAAGAAGGTCACGTTCGACTCCAAGCAGGTCACCGCCATCCCCAATGGCTGCATCAGCACCCGCTACCCGTTCCTCTGTGACTACGTCAAACGGTCACTGCTGCAGAGTCCCTCGCTGGGCAAGACCGAAGAGCAACGCAAACAGCTGTTGTATCAAGGTGGTCTCACCATCGAGACCGAGATTGATCCGAAAACCCAGGATGCGGCGCAGAAGGCGATCAATTCCCGGGTCTCCGCCAAGGATCCGGTGATCAGCGTGATGGCTATGGTCGAACCGGGCACCGGGCTGATTCTGGCGATGGCCCAGAGCCGGCCCAAGATGGGCACCAAGAAGGGCCAGACCTACTACAACTACGCGGTGACGCAGGACATGGGTGGCGCCGAGGGCTACCAGGCCGGCTCGACGTTCAAGGCGTTCACCGCAGCGGCTGCCCTCAACAACGGCATTCCGCTGAACAAGCGGTACAACGCACGGTCCCCGATGAACTTCGGCGGCCAGACCTTCAAGTCCTGTGATGGCAAGTTCGTCCAGGGCAACTATCCGGTCAAGAACTCCACCGGGCATAACGGAAACATGAGCATGTATGACGGGGCCAAGTGGTCGGTGAACACCTACTTCCTCCAGCTGGAACAGCAGGCCGGCATCTGCGATGCCACCCGGATGGCGGAGAAGACCGGCGTCAAGCTGAGCCGCGGCGGCTCCATCCCAGACGAGTACAGCCACTATCCGTCCTTTACCCTGGGCGCGGTCGAGGTGGCGCCACTATCGATGGCTGACGCCTACGCCACCTTTGCGGCCCGGGGCGTGCACTGCAACCCGGTGATCGTCAAGAAGATCACCACCCGGGAGGGCAAGGAGATCAAGGTGCCGGGCGCCGACTGCAAGCAGGTGATCCGTCCCGAGGTGGCCGACGGCGTCAACCGGCTGCTCAAGGGAGTCATGAAAGGCACCGGCCGGCCGGCCTATGTCAACGGCTACCCGGATCAGGCCGGCAAGACCGGCACCATCGACGACTCCGAGGCGGTCTGGTTTATCGGCTACACCCCCAACGTGGCCGGGGCAGCGATGATTGCCATCGACAAGACCCGCAAGCCGTTCAAAGGCCCAGACGGCCGGAGCCACGGCTTGAGCGGCTACACGCTGCCGAAGAGCGGTACCTACCTGGAGGGTTCTGGTGGCGGTGACGTCGGCCGGTGGATCTACAAGCCGGCGATGACAAAGGTCCTGGACGGTCGGCCGAAGACCAAGTTCAAGGATCCGCCGGAGGCCATCTTGGAGGGCAAGAAGGTGGCCGTTCCTGATGTGTCCGGGCTGACCTGGCCGGATGCGCAGCAGCAGCTGGAGGACGCGGGCTTCACCGTTGAGAAGAGCTATGCCTACGACCCCTCCCCGGCAGGCACCTACCTCGGGATTTCGGCGTACGGCCGGGTCCCGGAAAAGAGC
>JBBSQO010000163.1:0-5474 GCA_038244025.1 Propionibacteriales bacterium | reverse complement strand
CCCAGCGCCCGGTCCCGCTCAGCTTCCGCTGATCACCGTCTGACAACAGGAAACACCCAGACTCCCATCAACGCGGATGGGGGTCTTTTTCCTGTCCACTTCCAGTTGTGCCCTACGGCGCCATGCCCAGGTCAGCAGCCCACTCCCGAAGTGGCAACAGCCAGGCCGCACCGACTGCAGCGGCTGCGAGATTCACGACCAGGAAAACTCCGGTCCAGACGATGCCAGGCAGATGGGTGAGCCGGGCCAGCTGGTCGGCGTCGGACCCGGCAGCTCGACCGCGTCGCCGATCACTGGCCAGCTCGATGACAGGGCGGGGCGCTGCCAACAACAGCACCCAGGTCAACAGATAGGCGAGGAAAGCCTGACTGGTCGGGGCCAGGAACCAGCTGAGCGCCGCGACCACCCCGCCGGCAGCCAGCAGGACCAGCACCCCATACCAGTTCCGAATCTGCAACAGCATCAGCGCCAGTACGGCCACCACCAGCCAGAGCAGCCCCACGGCCCGGCCGCTGGCCAGCAACAAGGCAGCCCCCAGCCCGAAGATCGCCGGCCCAACGTAACCTGCCGCCAAGGTCATGATCATGCCTGGACCGCTGGTCCGCCCCGAGGAGACCGTCAGGCCAGAGGTGTCGGAGTGCAGCCGGATACCACCCAGCCGTCGACCGGTCAGCATAGCCGATACCGCGTGCGCACCCTCGTGGGTAATGGTGACCAGCATCCGGGTGATCGGCCAGAAAGGGCGCAGCATCACCAGGAGCAAGGCCATCAGCGCCAGTACGACGATCACCAGCGGCTCCGGTGCCGGCTGAACCGAACAGGCCCGTCGCCAGATCTCCTGCAGCACCTCCACCCGACCAGTGTGCCTGACCAGAAGAAGCGCTGAGGCGGTAAACCCCCGACCCGGTAAACCCGTGTGAGACAGCTCTTTCCGCGCCCATGCCCCGGCGCTAGCATGGGAACTCACCTAGTCCCCTTGAGGTTCGATGATGTCTGATCTTCCGAGCGAGTCCGCGAGACAGGAGCAAGAGCGCCCGGCTGAGGAGTTGGATGCTGCCACCTGTCGTGAGATGTTGGCACAAGGTCATGAGGGCCGGGTGAGTTATGACAGTGGTCGAGGCCACCGGGCGGTACAGGTCCATTACGACCTCAGTGGGGACACCATCGTCTTTTCCACGGCTGACTACAGCGATGTGGCGCATTACGTGCCGGGCCAGCAGGTCGCCTTCGATCTTGAGTCCGCGGGCGATGACGTGCATGACGGCTGGAAGATTCACCTCACTGGCGTCGCCGAACAGGTCCCGGAGGACGAAGATCTCAACATTGGCAGGGATCCAGAAAAGTGGCCGGCCGGTGTGCACGCCATGTCGATGCGGGTCCACGTTGACACGATCAGCGGGATGCGCACCACGCGTTGAGGACTTCTGCTATGGCTCCCTGGTCGAGGGCTGACCTACCGAGCCCAACCTAGAGGGCGCCGCTGGACCAGAGCAGTCCAGCGTCACCGCCGAGCCGGGTGGCAAAGGCGCTGGCCTGTTCGTCGGTCAGTGAGCCGACGAAGTCGATGATGCCGCGGCCGCGGCCCATCCGCATCAGCTCGGTTTCGCTGGTCTTGGCGTCCAGCAGCTCGGGTTGCTCGTCGGCGATCTGCTGATAACCCAGGGTGCCGCTGTTGACCAGGTCAATCAGCCGCCGGGGAGCGCGGGCGGCATCGGTCCGATCCGACAACCAGGCATCGAAGGCGTTGACCAACCGCACCAGCACCTCGGACTGGCCGCGTTGCAGCATGGCCAGATCGGGCCGGTCCAGGATGAAGTGCTGGTGGACGAACTTCAGCACCGAGACCTCGTGCCAGGCTTGGGCACTCAAACCGACATGCGCGGACCGTACGTGGGGCTCTTCGTTGAGGTGCACCGAGGTGACAAAGTGGTCGATCCAGCGAGAGGTGAATCCCGAGATGGCCCGGTCCGAGGCCATTGACCCGTCGTAGGGAGCAGTCAGCACGCCGTCAACAAACTCGTCGCCCACCTTGAGCACGGCATCAAAGAATGCCACCTCCTCGAAGATCCAGCTGTCCTTGGCCGCCAGCTGCCGACGGAGCCGTTCTAGGCCGGCACCAGGCACCCGGCCATGTTCAAGTTCATCGTGCGCCATGGCCGCCAGCGCCGTACGTTCCTGCACCCAGCTGCGAAACTCCTTGGACACCAGGGAAAACTGCAGCACGCCGGAACGGTGAAAGTCCTCTACGTCGTGGAGGGAGTAGGCGATGTCGTCGGCCAGATCCATCACCGAGCATTCCAGCGTCTGCCTACCGGGGGGCAATGCTGGGAACGCCAGCAGCACCACCATCATCTCCGGCAGGTCGGGCACATAGGCCGAAAACTTGGCTGCCCCGGGCCCTTCGGTGCCATGACTGGCTCCGCGCGGCGGCTCGGGCCAGCTGGTCGGGTGTGGAGTGGGCAGGTGGAACCGGCCCCAAGGGTATTTGCAGACGGCCGCCCGGACGGCCGCGGTCAGGTTGAGCCCCTTGTCGCCGGGGCCATGGACCTCGAGCTCGGTCAGGATTCGGAAGGTCTGGGCGTTGCCCTCGAAGCCATCGGTCAGGCCGAAGCGCTCTCGGGCCAGCCGGTCGAGGACGCGCTCGCCCAGGTGGCCGAAAGGTGGGTGCCCGAGGTCGTGTGCGGCCGCACCAGCCTGGACCACAACATGGTCCAGGCCGCCAAGCCGGGTGAGGAGCGCGGCATCGGTACCGCGGATCAGACCGACCGCGATGGCCCTCGCCACCGCTGTGACCTTGAGCGTGTGGGTGAGCCGGTTGTGCACCAGCCCGCCGGTCGCGCCAGCCGTCACTACCTGGGTCACCTCAGCCAGCCGGGCAAACGACGGGGCGAAGCGGATGCGTTCCAGATCGACACGAAACTCCGACTCCGTCCCTCCTGCCAGTGGGCGGGAGGACACCGTCTCGCGGCGGGCGCGTTCCAACCGTGCATCCATGCCGGCAACCTATCGCGGCCCCCCTCGGCGCTGAGTAGGCTGCCCAGAGGAGATTGGCCTAGGAAACATTGGCACAGCAACATTGGCACAGCAAACTTTGGCACAGCAAACATTGGCACAGGGGACATTGGACGACAATCCCGTTCCGGGAGATGAGGAAGACCATGATGACACCGGTTGATCCGACCACAACCAAGGCCTGGGCACGGCTGGCCGCACTGTACGACGCCTTGACGCCCGACCTGCGGGCGTGGTTCGAGGCCGAGCCGGACCGGGCCGGTCAGCTGAGCTTCGCAGCTGGTGATCTTCATGTCGACCTGTCCAAGAACTTGATCAATGCAGAGGTCATCGCAGCCCTTATTGATCTTGCCGGCGAGGTGGGACTGGCCGAGCGGACCGAGGCTATGTTCACCGGTGATCACATCAATGTCACCGAGGACCGTGCGGTGCTGCACACCGCGCTCCGGGCGCCCGTTGGGACCCAGCTCGAGGTGGATGGAGCCGATGTCATCGCCGAGGTGCACCAGACGCTGGACAAGGTGTACGCGTTTGCCGAAAAGGTGCGTAACGGCAGCTGGACGGGGGTAACCGGCAAGCGGATCACGACGGTCGTCAATATCGGCATCGGTGGTTCTGATCTTGGTCCGGTGATGGCCTATCAGGCACTGTTGCCCCATGCCCAGCAGGGACTGGAGCTGCGGTTCATCTCCAACATTGACCCCACCGACTCATACGAGACCACCAAGGACCTCGACCCAGAGACGACGCTGTTTATTGTTGCCTCCAAGACGTTCGGCACCCTGGAGACCCTGACCAACGCCCGGCTGGCGCGGAGCTGGCTGCTGCAGGGACTGCGCGGCTCTGGAGCCATCACCGGAGACCAGAGCGCCTCCTCCGATGCCGTCGCCAAGCACTTCGTTGCCGTCTCCACCGCACTGGACAAGGTGGCCGAGTTCGGCATCGACCCCAAGAACGCCTTCGGCTTCTGGGACTGGGTCGGCGGGCGGTACTCAGTTGACTCAGCCATCGGCACCTCGCTCGCCGTTGCCATTGGGCCGGAGGGATTCGGCAGCTTCCTGGCCGGCTTCCACACCATGGACGAGCATTTCCGCCATACCGACTTCGGCAGCAACGTCCCGGTCCTGATGGGCCTGCTGAATATCTGGTACACCAACTTCTTCGGAGCCCAGACTCATGCGGTGCTGCCGTACGCGCAGTACCTGCATCGTTTCCCGGCCTACCTGCAGCAGCTCACGATGGAATCCAATGGCAAGGGTGTTCGCTATGACGGCAGCCCGGTCAGCACGGACACCGGTGAGGTCTTCTGGGGCGAACCGGGAACCAATGGCCAGCACGCGTTCTACCAGCTGATCCACCAGGGCACCCGGTTGATCCCGGCCGACTTCATCGCGGTCGCCAATCCAGCGCATCCGCTGGTCGACGGGGAGGCCGATGTGCATGAGCTTTTCCTCGCCAACTTCTTTGCCCAGACGGCGGCACTGGCCTTCGGCAAGACTGCCGAGGAGGTCCGAGACGAGGGCACCGAGGAGGCGAACGTGCCAGCCCGGGTCTTCACCGGAAACCGGCCAACCACCTCGATCATGGCGCCCGAGCTGTCCCCGTCGGTGCTCGGTCAGCTGATAGCCCTGTATGAGCACATCACCTTCGTCCAGGGTGTCGTCTGGGGCATCGACTCCTTCGACCAGTGGGGGGTCGAGCTGGGTAAGAAACTGGCCCAGGAAGTCACTCCAGCAGTTGGCGGAGACGGCGATGCGCTCGCCCGGCAGGACTCGTCCACCCGAGCGCTGATCAACTACTACCTGGAACACCGCGGCAGGTAGCTGACGGATCGATACCGCAGCACCTAGATCGCACTGGTTATGATCACCATGTTGATACGGACCACTGTTTCGACCGGCTTGACCGGCGTGGGCCGACCTAGCCGAGCGCCCGCTGGACGCTGTCCTGCGGCTGGCCCAGCACCGGCTGACGGTGAGTGATCAGATCCCAGACCATCTTCAGATCCGCCAACTGTTCCCGAACTACGCCGCTGCGCCAGCCTCCGCCGTACTTGCGGGCCGAGTCGTCGCCGACCCCGGTTGCCTGCAGTCCGAGCTGGCGACAGGTGGCCACCGCACGCGGCAGATGGTAGCTCTGGCTGACCACGATCAGGTGGTTGACGCCGAAGATCCGGTGCACCCGGACGCACGAGTCGTAGGTGTCGAAGCCGGCGTAGTCAGCGATGATCTTCTCTGCCGGTACGCCGTGGTTCACCAGATAGTCGCGCATCCCATCCGGTTCGTTGTAGCCAGCTTCGACGTTATCGCCGGACACCAGGATCACTGGTGCCTTGCCCGTGTCAAACAGCGACCTGGCGACATCGAGACGCCCGGCCAGGAACGGCGACGGGGTGCCGTCCGGATTGACCTGGGCGCCCAGCACGAGGACCACCGGCGCTGGCGGAACATCGGCCGCGGCGT
>JBBSQO010000162.1:0-5481 GCA_038244025.1 Propionibacteriales bacterium | reverse complement strand
GAGGCCCCGCAGGAAGCGGCGCAGCGATCGCTCATCCGCGGCTACGTCCGCCAGGTGCGCAGGCAGCGCCGCGGTCGTGGCCGGCCGTACCTGCTTCTTCCTGGTTCGGGTGGTGGCGACTGTCATACCCCTGATCCTATGCCAGCGTGACTGGTAGCGGCAGATGACGTCGGCGTGCGGCCAGTAGGGTGTCGCGACCCGTCGGGCGGGTGGTAGCTAGGGATATCGGCGTGCCTCAGCTTGCCGAGATGCTCGACCGCAACCTGAGCAGATAAGCCCCAGCTCGATGGGCATACTGGGGACCATGACCGTCGATCCGTTGACCTGCTCGATTCGGCTGGAGCTGTCGGTCGAAGACGCATTTGCGCTCTTCGTCGACCGCTTCGGTCAGTGGTGGCCGTCCGGGTTCTCCTGGTCCGGCACCGACTTGCTCGACCGTGTCACCATCGCCTCGGAAGTCGGTGGTCCCCTCAGTGAGTATTCACGCACCGGGCTTCGTTGGGACTTCGGGATGGTGAAGTCGATCAGCCGACCGGATAACCTCACGTTCTCCTGGCAGATCGGGCCGGACCGGGTGCCGGTCGCCGATCCCGCCAGGGCGTCTGAAGTGCACGTGCAGTTCTTCGCCGATGATGGATCGACAACGGTCACGGTTCGCCATGATGGCTGGGAAAGGCACGGGGAGGCTGGCAGCCAGTACCGAGATGACTTTAGCCAAGCCTGGCCGATGATTTTGGAGCGGTTGCAGCGCACTGCCTAATCCTCATCGGCTCAGGCCTGGGTAGGGGCCGCGGTTCAGTCAGCGCAGCGGGTTGAAGGGGGCCAGCTCGGCTGGCGGCTGGTTGGTCATGATCCGCTGGGCTAACAGCTTGCCGGAAATCGCTCCGAGGGTCATTCCCCACATGCCGTGGCCGCCGGCAACGAAGACTCGGGGTGAGTTGGTGGCGCCGACCAGCGGCAGACCATCGGCCGTGCACGGCCGCGAGCCGACCCACTCGTCCTGCCGCTGGCTGAGGTCGGCGCCGGTCAGCAGCGGTTGGGTGACGGCTGCGATGGCCTTGATCCGACGATGATCCATCGGGGCGTCCGCCGGTCGAAACTCCATCATGCCGGAGACCCGGAACCGGTCACCCAGCGGCGTGCAGGCCACCCGTTCGGCCGGGAAGTAGATCGGCGCCGGTGGCATGTGTGCCATCTCGATGCTGAAGCTGTAGCCACGCCCGGCCTGGACAATCTTCTTTACACCGAACTGGTTCGCCAGCTTGTTCAGCCAGGTGCCGGTGGCCAGCACGACGGCGTCGGTGCTGGTCGCCCCACCGGTCGCAGTCTCGATCCGTACCTCGGATCCGGTGTCGGTCACCTTGTCGACATTGCTGGCCGACTCGATCTTTCCGCCGCGCTCGGTGAAGGATGCCGCCAGTGCGGCAACGTAGTCGCCGGGATGGATGAAGCGCTGCTGGCGGAGTCTCAGCGCCGCCCCGATCTCGCCGGACAGCGACGGTTCGGCTGCGCGTGCCTCTTCGCCGCTGAGTACGTCGTACTCGATCTCCTGACCGGCCTTCTTGATGTCGGCAATCTCGGTCAGCAGGGTCTGGCGCCGGGCTTCGGTCCGGTAGGCGGCAATGAACTGTTCGGCACTCCTGGTCGGCTCGGCCACCCCGCCAGCGGTCAGCTCGTCAAAGGCCTCGAACACCCGGCGGTTGAGGGGAATGTAGGACTTCATGGCCCGATGCCACTGTTTAGCGGTGCTGTGCTTGGCGAACCCGGCCAGGAACTGCAGCAGCCGACGGTTCGTGGTGAACGGTACATACAGCGGTGAGTCCGGCGACAGCATCGCCTTGATCCCGTACTTGAGCACGGCAGGCTCCGGCAGCGGGGTGGTGATGCCTGGGGTCAACCAGCCGGCATTGCCCCAGGACGAGCCGGCCGCCGGACCGACCCGGTCATAGACGGTGACATCGACGCCGCGCTCTTGGAGGAACCAGCCGGTGGCCAGACCCACCATGCCGGCACCGACCACACTGACGTGACGCGGCGGGACTGTTGCGTTGTTCGACATTTCTTCTCCTACTCGCCTTCTCCTGCTCGTGGCGGCCGACGCTCAGCTGAATGCCGACGCGCCGGTCAGCGCCTGACCGATGACCAGTTGGTGCACCTCTGAGGTGCCTTCATAGGTGAGTACCGATTCGAGGTTATTCGCATGCCTCAAGATCGGATACTCGAGGGTGATGCCGTTGGCCCCCAGGATCGTGCGGCACTGCCGGGCAATCGCGATCGCCTCCCGGGCATTGTTGAGCTTGCCGAGGCTGACCTGACGGGGCTCCAGCAGGTGATCATCCTTGAGCCGGCCGAGATGCAGCGCCAGCAGGAAACCCTTCTGCAGCTCCAAGGCCATGTCGGCGAGCTTGGCCTGGGTGAGCTGGAAGGAGGCCAGCGGACGGTCGAAGACCTCCCGGGTAGTCGCATAGTCGATTGCTGTCTCCAGGCAGTCCCGGGCTGCCCCGAGGGTGCCGAACACGATGCCGAATCGGGCCTCGTCCAGGCAGGACAGCGGCCCGCGCATGCCCTGCACCTCGGGCAGTACGGCGTCAGCCGGCAGCCGGACCCCCTCCAGCACCAGCTCGGAGGTGATCGAAGCCCGCAGCGACAGCTTCTTGCTGATCTTGGGTGCGGAGAAGCCGGACGTATCGGTGGGCACCAAGAAGCCGCGGATGCCCTTGCCCGCCAAAGCCTGATCGATCTGGGTCTGGTCGGTCTGGGCCCAGACCACGGCCACATCGGCGACGGAGCCGTTGGTGATCCACATCTTGGTGCCATCCAGCACCCACTCCTCACCCTCCTGGCGGGCCCTGGTCCGCATCCCGGCCGGGTTGGAGCCGAAATCAGGCTCGGTCAGGCCGAAGCAGCCGATCTTCTCACCGGTTGCCAGGTCCGGTAACCAGGTCTTCTTCTGCTGCTCGGAGCCGAACTTCCAGATTGCGAACATGGCCAGTGACCCCTGCACCGACACCATGCTCCGGATGCCGGAGTCACCGGCCTCCAGCTCGAGGCAGGCCAAGCCATAGGAGACGGCATTGGTGCCGGCGCAGCCATAGCCTTCCAGGTGCATCCCCAGCAGACCAAGGGATCCCGCCTCCTTCATCAGCGCCAGATCCACCTCGCCGTTCTCATACCAGTCGGCAATGTTCGGCTTGACCCGGTGGTCGACGAAGTCGCGGACGGTTGCCTGGATGTCCCGCTCCTCGGTGCTGAGTAGCCGATCAACATTGAGCAACCCAAGTGGGGATGTTCCGGTCATGGTCGTTCCTTCCCAGCCAGTGTCAGGGCTGCGTCTTCGATCGCGTCCTCGCCGAGGAGCACGTGCTGGGCGGCGCTGCCCAGCGGGATGAAGCTGTCCTGGCTGGCCACCCTGGACATCGGTCCGGTGAAGCCACTTTCCACCAGAGCGGTGAGTATCCCTTCACCGACCCCACCAGTGTGCCGGGTCTCGTCGACGACCAGCACCCGGCCGGTGGCAGCAGCGGAATCACAAATATCAGTGACTGGCAAGGGGGACAGCCAACGCAGGTCCAGCACCCGGGCAGCAATCCCGCGCGCCGCGAGCCGGGCAGCCACTCGGAGGCTCATCGGCACTCCATTGCCGAAGGTGACCATGGCCAGCTCGCTGCCGTCGCCATGCAGCCGAGCGGACCCGATCGGCGCCGGCTCGCGGTTGTCGCTGCTCAGCCAGCCGCCGTCACCGGAGGCGTACAGATCCCGGGTGTGGTAGAGCGCAATGGGTTCCAAGAACACCGAAACTGTGCCGTCGGTCGCGGCCGCCGCGACGCAGGTACGCAGCAGTGCCGCGGCGTCATCGCCGCGCGCCGGGCAGGCCACCACCAGGCCGGGGATGTCGCGCAGCACGCCGACCGCGTCGTCGTTGTGGAAGTGGCCGCCGAAGCCCTTCTGATAGCCGAGCCCGGCGACCCGGACCACCATCGGGTTGCGGTACTGGCCGTTAGAGAAGAACGACAAGGTGGCGGCCTCGCCCCGCAGCTGGTCTTCAGCGTTGTGCAGGTACGCCAGGTACTGGATCTCCGGGATCGGCAGCAGACCGGACAAGCCGGCTCCCAGACCGAGACCGAGGATGGACTGCTCATCCAGCACGGTGTCGAAAACCCGGGCGCCACCAAACCGGCGGGCCAGCCCCCGGGTGACACCGTAGACGCCGCCCTTGGTGCCGACATCCTCGCCGAACACCACCATGCGAGGATCGGCGGCCAGCAAGTCGGCCAGCGTCGCGTTGATCGACTCGGCCAGTGTCCTGTCACCCTTGGCTTCGGTCGAGTCGCCGGCCAAGCTGCCCGCCAGCCTGGCCACCTTCTCCGGGGACCGGGGGGAGAGTGGCGCCATCACCTCTGCGGCGGTCCGCAGCGGAGCCGACCCGCGCAGCGTGTCAGCCTCGGCAGCGACGTCCCGACCGATCCGGTGGTAGCGGTCCAGCAGTTCGGCCGCGGTCGCCGAGCCCGAGGCGACCAGCGCGCGGGCAGTGGCCAGCAGTGGATCACGGGCATAGTCGGCTTCAATCTGGCGGGGCAGCCGGTAGCTGATCTCCGCATCGCTGCCGGCGTGGGCCAGGAAGCGGACGCATTTCAGATGCAGGAAGACCGGGCGGCGGGTGCTGCGTACCTGATCAACGCACCGCCGGCTGACCGACAGCAGCTCATCGGCGTCGGCGCCATCGGTCGCAAGGTAGCTCAGACCTGGGCGGGAGCCAAACGCGGACTCGATCCAGCCACTGGGGGTCGGTACCGAGATGCCGAACCCGTTATCCTCGCAGACGAACAGAACGGGCACCGGCAGTCCACGGTAGGCGGTATTGATAGCGGTGTTGATGGCTCCGACGGCGGTCGAATGGTTGGCCGAGGCGTCGCCGAAGCTGGTGATCACGATGGAGTCGTCGGCAAAGGGCCTCAGGACACCGAGGCGTGCGGCCCGGTGCAGGGAGATGGCGAGACCAACGGCCCGCGGCAGGTGCGAGGCGATGGTGGAGGTCTGCGGGATGATGTTGAGCCCGGCATGGCCGAAGACCTTGTGTCGGCCGCCGGAGATCGGCTCCGCAGCCAGTGCCATCAGCCCTTGCAGGACATCGCGGACCGGCGTCGCTCCGGGCACCTGGTGGGCGCGAGCCAGATAGAAGCCGCCGGAACGGTAGTGCAGCAGCGCCGGGTCGCCGGGCCGGCTCGCCAACGCTATGGCCGCATTGCTCTCATGCCCGGCGGAGCCGATGGTGTAAAAACCGCTGCCCTCGCTCTGCAACGTCCGGGCGATCAGGTCAAGCTGCCGGCTGGCCGCCTGGGCATCGAACAGTGCCAGCAGCTCGGTCGAGCGTCCGTCGATCGCGCTCGGACGTGATGAGGTGACGTCGGCGTCCCGATTGCCGATCCGGAGCACCGCATCGGTGAAGGCAGCATCCAGCGCGGCGGCGTTGGAGGCTGCCGG
>JBBSQO010000161.1:0-5483 GCA_038244025.1 Propionibacteriales bacterium | reverse complement strand
TGGGCAATCTCCCGTACCAGTCCGACCAGCTGGTAGGCGTCGTCACTGGGCAGCAGTCTCTCGATGCCCATCTCACGCTCCATGTATTCCGGTTACCTACGGTACAGATCAGTGTACGGTCGCCGCCTGACGGTGGCTGGTGGCGGTGAATCGGCTAGCGATGCTCGATATCCTTCGGAGTGTGACGTTCCATCTCTATGACACCGCGACTCGCGAGATCCGTGAGTTCACCCCGATCGTGCCCGGCAAGGTGTCCATCTACCACTGTGGGCTGACCGTCCAGTCGGCACCGCACCTGGGGCATCTCCGCAAGGAGGTGGTCTTTGACGTGCTGCGGCGTTGGCTGACCCGCAGCGGATATGACGTCACCGTGATCGCCAATGTGACCGACATCGACGACAAGATCCTGGCCAAGTCCGCCGAGACCGGCCTGCCCTGGTTTGCCCTCGCCTACCATTTCGAGCGGGAGCTACATGACGCCTACGAGGCACTGGGTTGCGAACCGCCGACCTATGAGCCGCGGGCCACCGGGCACATTCCGGAGATGATCGAGCTGATCAAGGTATTGGTCGAGCGCGGTCACGCCTACCCGGCCGCCGACGATTCCGGTGATGTCTACTTCGATGTCCGCTCCTGGCCGGCGTACGGATCCCTGTCCGGACAGGATATTGACGACATGGCACCGGCCGAGGATGCCGACCCGCGGGGCAAGCGCGACCCGCGCGACTTCGCGCTCTGGAAGGGTCATAAGGAAGCCGAGCCGTTGACCGCCTGCTGGCAGACACCCTGGGGTCCGGGGCGGCCGGGCTGGCACCTGGAGTGCTCAGCAATGGCCGGCAAGTACCTGGGAGACGAGTTCGACATCCACGGTGGCGGCATCGACCTGCGCTTCCCGCACCACGAGAATGAGCTGGCCCAGTCGACGGCGGCGGGCAAGCCCTTCGCCCACTACTGGATGCACAACGGCTGGGTCACCGCGGCCGGGGAAAAGATGAGCAAGTCACTCGGCAATGGCGCCCTGGTGTCGGAGGTGATCAAGGCCTTCCCGCCGCGCGCTGTCCGGCTGTACCTGGCCCAGCCGCACTATCGCTCCGCGATCGAGTTCTCCGACACCTCGCTGACCGAGGCGACCGCCGCCATGGCCCGGATCGACAACTTCGTCGACCGCGCCAGTGATCTTGGTGGGCGCACCAGGGCTGAGCTGCCGGCCGACTTTGTCTTGGCGATGGATGATGATCTTGGCACCCCGGCAGCGACGGCGGTGCTCTACCACGCCGTACGGGAAGGAAACCAGGCCCTCGACAGCGGCGACACGGCCCGGGCCGCGGCCCAGGCCGGAGAGGTGCTCGCCATGCTGCGGGTGCTGGGCCTGGATGCCGCCGACCCGGCCTGGGCAGCCGACGGCCATGATCAGCCGCTGCGCGGAGTCGTTGATGGGCTGGTGGGCGAGCTGCTGCGACAACGCCAGGAAGCGCGAGCGCGCAAGGACTACGCCGCCGCCGACTCCATCCGCGACTCGCTGGCCACGCTCGGGGTATCCATCGAGGACACGCCCCGAGGCCCCCGCTGGACCTTGTTCAGCACGCCGGCCCGATGACCACGACACGACCCCGGGGGCAGCGGATGAGCATCGTGGTCATCACACCCGATCTTCGAGAGGATAGCCATGGCTGGGAATAGTCAACGCAAGGGAGCCATACGCCACAAGGGCAAGGGCAACACCGCGGGATCGGGCGGCCGGGTCCGCCGCGGCCTGGAGGGCAAGGGGCCGACGCCCAAGGCCGAGGAACGCCCGTACCACAAGGCCTATCGCGGCAACAGAGGGCAGGCAGCCAAGGCGGCCGGCAGCCAGGGGCGGGGCAGTTCCAACTCCCCGGCAGCACGGACCGGACGACCGGGTGCGGGACCCGAGTGGGTGGCCGGCCGGAACGCCGTGCTGGAGGCACTGCAGGCAGAGATCCCGGTGCGGACTGCCTACATTGCCGAAGGGTCGGAGCGCGATGACCGGCTGCGGGAGATCTTGAAGACGGCGGCGGACCGCGGCATCGCCTTGCTCGAGGTCACCCGGGTGCAGCTGGATCGGATGACCGAAGGGGCGATTCACCAGGGCGTCGCCTTGCACCTGCCGACCTTCAGCTATGCCCATCCCGACGACCTGATGGCATCATCGTTCGACTCGCCCGGCATGACGCTGATCGTGGCACTGGACTCGATCACCGACCCCCGCAACTTGGGGGCCATCGTCCGCTCGGCGGCTGCCTTCGGCGCCGACGGGGTGGTCATCCCGGAACGGCGGTCGGCCGGCATGACGGCAGCGGCCTGGAAGACCTCGGCCGGTGCTGCCGCACGGATCCCGATCGCCCGGGCGACCAACCTCAACCGGACGCTGCGTTCCTATGCCGAGGCGGGCTTCGCACTGATCGGGCTGGATGGGGAGGCCGATACCGACATTGCCGACGTGCCGCAGGCAGCCGGACCACTGGTGCTGATTGTCGGGGCCGAAGGTGACGGCCTTTCCCGGCTGGTCCGAGAAGCCTGCGAGTCGCTGGTGTCCATTCCGATCACTGCCACGGTGGAGTCCCTCAATGCCGGAGTGGCCACCGGCATTGCGCTGTATGAGATTGCCCGCTGTCGGGCCTGAGGCAACCCCGGTAGATTGGCCTTCGTCCACCCGATTGTGCCGTCAGTTCCCCGATCAGGAGCACCAGTGTCAGAACCCATTACGTCCGCACCAGTCAGCACCTTCGACTACGCCGCCACCGCATCGCAGGCCTACCGGTCCGCGCTCCAGGTGATCGAGTCGGTGGAGCCGAGAATCGCCGAAGCGACCCGGGCGGAGCTGACCGACCAGCGCTCCTCCCTCAAGCTGATCGCCTCCGAGAACTACGCCTCGCCCGCGGTACTGCTGACCATGGGCTCCTGGCTCAGCGACAAGTATGCCGAGGGCACCATCGGGCACCGCTTCTATGCCGGCTGCCAGAACATCGACACGGTTGAGTCAATTGCCGCCGAGCATGCCCGGGAGCTGTTCGGCGCGGAGTACGCCTATGCCCAGCCACATTCCGGCATCGACGCCAACCTGGTGGCCTTCTGGGCGATCCTGGCCAACCGGATCGAGCTGCCGGCGGTGGCCGAGGCCGGCGTGAAGGGGATCAACGACCTGTCCGAGGATGCCTGGGAGCAGCTGCGGAAGAAGTTCGGCGAGCAGCGGATGCTGGGCATGGCACTGGATGCCGGTGGCCACCTGACTCATGGCTTCCGGCCCAATATCTCCGGCAAGATGTTCCACCAGCGCTCGTACGGCACCGACCGAAAGACCCAGCTGCTGGACTATGACGCGGTGGCCAGGGCCGCCCGCGAGTTCAAGCCGCTGATCCTGATCGCCGGCTATTCGGCCTATCCGCGACGGATCAACTTTGCCACGATGCGAGAGATTGCCGACGAGGTCGGCGCGACCTTCATGGTCGACATGGCTCACTTCGCCGGGCTGGTGGCCGGCAAGGTCTTCACCGGTGATGAAGACCCGGTGCCGCACGCGCACGTGGTCACCACCACCACTCACAAGTCGCTGCGCGGCCCGCGTGGTGGCCTGGTGCTGGCAACAGGTGAGTACGCCGACTCGGTCGACCGGGGCTGCCCGATGGTGCTCGGTGGGCCACTGTCGAACATGATGGCGGCCAAGGCGGTCGCGCTGGCCGAGGCCCGGCAGCCGGAGTTCCAGACCTACGCCCAGAATGTGGCCGACAACGCGCACGCGCTGGCCGAGGGCTTTCTCCGTCGGGGCGCCACCCTGGTCACCGGCGGCACCGACAACCACATCGTGCTGCTGGACGTAACATCCTTCGGGGTCACCGGTCGACAGGCCGAGTCCGCATTGCTGGAGGCTGGCATCGTCACCAACCGCAACTCGGTCCCGCACGACCCTAACGGGGCCTGGTACACCTCCGGCATCCGCTTCGGCACCCCGGCCCTGACCAGTCGTGGGTTTGGCGCGGATGAGTTCGACCAGGTGGCCGATCTGGTCGTCGGCGTGCTGCGGGAGACCAACCCGACCACCACCGCGGCCGGTGCCCCGGGCAAGGCGAAGTACACCCTCACCGAGGGGATGGCGAAGGCCACCAAGACCATCTCCGCCGAGATGCTGGACAAGTACCCGCTCTACCCTGGCCTGGAGCTCTGAGCCGTCCGACCCGTCACATCCTCACCGACACGCCGCCAAAACTGGTGAGTTAGTGACGGGTCGGCGAGGTTTGGGGCGGTCGGGCGAGGAAGCGGGCTGCGGCCAGCATCATCTGGATGGCGGCGATCAGCCAGACGAGGCAGCCAATGACGATGGTGACGTTGCCGATGTCATGCATGAACGGCAGCTGTTCGGACTCCCCGTACAAGACGCTGGCCGAGCCGTACATGCCGAGCGGGAACACGATCGACCAGACCTGGTTCTCATAGCGGAACGGGTGGCCCCTGACCAGATGTCGCCAGATGCCGAAAATCACCAGTAGCGGAATCCACCACAGCCCGACGGCCCAGAAAAGATAGCTGGTGCCGGAGATGAAGTGCCGCGACGCCACCATCACCGGAGCGTCCTCGGGCAAGCGGACGATCTGGGAGCCAGCCAGCACCGTAATGGCGGTGGCGCCCATCGCGATCCAGTACGCCGGCCCGAAGGACTCTGGCTCGATGGTGGCCGACATCAGTCGCAGCACCACCAAGGTGGTGATCAGCAGATACAGGGCCACGCCGAGGCCCCAGAGCGCCACTGCGGTGGCCGCCAGGATGTTCGACCGGTAGGCCAACCCTGCCGAAGCGGCAGCGGTGGCCAGTGATTGGGTGCCCACCACCCACAGAAACCAGCTGCCGTTGACCGTGGTCAGCAGCGGAACCCGCCGCTGGCCCAGCAGCAACACACTGGGCAGCGCATAGGTCAGCAACAACCAGAGCAGTACGCTGACCGCGCCGAGCACCAGCGCAGACCGATGCCAGCCATCGAGATCAAACCGGACGCCGAGCACATTGGCCGCGGCAACAATCGTAAAGAAGCCGAAGCACACCTCCGGATCGCCGGCATCATTCAGCACCACGCCACCGTGCTTCAACAGCCGCCAGATCAGTGCCACTACCAACAGCAACGCACCCAGCAACGCAACGACAAACATGATCCTGGAGGGCAGCCACCAGCGGATCAGGTAGCAGCCACTGGAGACGATCCCGGTAGCCATCACGAAGGCGAAAGCTCCAGGCGGCATTTTGCGCACCACCACGTCAACGGGGTTCTCCATGCTGCGACAGTAACGTCCGAGCCGGACGCTGTCAGGTCAGGAAACAGCCAAGCCGGTGGAGCCCGTCAGCGATGAGCACGACGTGGGGTCAGCGGGAGAACAGCGTCCCCGATACCGTGGTGGTGAAGTTGTGCAGGGAATGCGGCAGGTCCTGCAGGTCCCAGTTCGCCGGTCCGTGGAACCAGTCCAGCTCGGTCGGGTCTG
>JBBSQO010000160.1:0-5515 GCA_038244025.1 Propionibacteriales bacterium | reverse complement strand
TTCTGGTGGCCGAAATTCACCGGCCACATGCTCAACGAGACCTGGGGCAAGATCCACTTCTGGATGCTCTTCATCGGCTTCCACACCACCTTCTTGGTACAGCATTGGCTGGGTGTTGAAGGCATGCCGCGCCGGATCGCCGACTACAAGGCCAGCGACGGCTGGACCACGCTGAACCAGATCTCCTCAGTCGGTGCCTTCTTACTGGGAGCGTCGATGCTGCCGTTTATGTACAACGTCTGGATCTCCCGCAAGTCGCCCAAGGTCAAGGTCGACGACCCCTGGGGCTGGGGCCGCGGGCTGGAGTGGGCGACATCATGCCCACCGCCGCGGCACAACTTCACCTCACTCCCAAGGATCCGCTCCGAGTCACCTGCCTTCGATCTGCATCACCCCGACGTGGCGCTGCGGGAATATACCGACCATGACGTAGAAAGCTTCGAAGGGGCTGACGGCCCGTCGGACCATCAGCGGGCCGATGAGCTGCGGGCGCGGATTGGCGACCCGAGTGTGGAGCCTGCCTTCGCCGACGTGGACTCGGTCCCAGACGAGAAGGATGCCCGATGAAGGCTGAATCCTTGACCTTCCTCGGGCTGGCACTGTTCTTCGCCATCGTTGCCCCGGTCTACTGGGTGATGAGCCATGAGCCGGCCGGTACGGCGGCGCTGATCCTCACCACCCTGCTGCTGCTGATGATCGGTGGCTACCTGGCACTGATCGCCCGCAAGATGGACCCTCGGCCGGAGGACCGGAAGGACGGCGAGATCCTGGAAGGGGCCGGGGAACTTGGGTTCTTCCCGCCCCACAGCCTGTGGCCCTTTATCTGCGCGCTGACCTTCGGTCTGGTCATCCTCGGCCCGGTCTTCGGCTGGTGGCTGACCATCCTCGGTTTCGGCTTCGGAGCGTTTGCGGTGATGGGCTGGGTCTTTGAGTACTATCGCGGCGAATTTTCTCACTGACCTGATTCGCTACCAGCTGGCACGCAACGGACGCCCCTCGTCGTAGCCGGACGGGGACTGGACCCCGATGACCGCCAACCGGTGGAACGCTGACAGATCGGCGGCGCCGGCATAGGCGCAGCTGCTGCGGACCCCCGCGACAATGGAGTCAATCAGGTCCTCCACCCCGGGGCGTTCCGGGTCAAGGTACATCCGGGAGGATGAGATTCCCTCCTCGAACAGGCCAGCCCGGGCACGGTCAAACCCGCTTGACTCCTTGGTCCTGTTCTTGACCGCTCGAGCTGACGCCATCCCGAAGGACTCCTTGTAGAGCCGCCCGTCCGGGGCGGCGAGCAAGTTTCCGGTGCTCTCATAGGTGCCGGCGAACCAGGAGCCGATCATCACGCTGCCCGCACCGGCGGCGAGTGCCAGGGCCACATCCCGGGGGAAGCGGACGCCGCCATCGGCCCAGATCGACCTTCCGGCTGACTGGGCCGCCTCGGCGCACTCCAGTACGGCGCTGAACTGTGGCCGTCCCACCCCGGTCATCATCCGGGTGGTACACATGGCACCCGGCCCGACGCCGACCTTCACCACATCGGCACCTGCCTCGACCAGGTCGTTGACCCCGCCGGCCGAGACAACATTGCCGGCCACCACCGGGACCCGATGCGCGTCGCTGCCGCCAGCCCCGGCCAAACGGTCCCGTACCTCGCAGACACGTTTCAGCGACTTAGCCATCTTCTCCTGGTGGCCGTGCGCCGTATCCACCACCAGCACATCGATGCCGGAACCGAGCAGTGCCTCGGCCCGGCCGGCCACGTCGCCGTTGATTCCGACCGCGGCACCAATCATCAGCTGACCATGCCGGTCGACGGCCGGCCGGTACAGGGTCGAGCGGAGGGCACCCTTGCGGGTGATGACGCCCACCAACTGGTCCTGGGGCAGTTGGTCCTGGGCAACCACCAGCGCCACCTCGACGTGCCTGCTGCTCAGCGCGTCGAAGGTTTCCTGGGGGGAGGCGTCCGAGCCGATCAGGAGCATGTCTTCGGTCATCACCGTATGGACCTGAGCAAACCGGTCCACCCCGGCCGTCTCGGCCTCACTGACCGTACCGAGTGGACGACCGTCGGACACCACCACTACCAGTCCGTGCGATCGCTTCGGCAGCAAGGACATGGCCTCGCCAATGGTTGTCTCTGTCGTCACCGAAATGGGGGTGTCGAAGACTATGTGCGATCGCTTGACCCGGCTGACGACATCGGCCACCACATCGGTAGGGATGTCCTGCGGGATAATCGCCATCCCGCCCCGACGGGCCACGGTCTCCGCCATCCGGCGACCGGAGATGGCGGTCATGTTGGCAACCACCAGCGGCAGGGTGGTGCCGACGCCGTCCGTGCTGGCCAGGTCAACGGCCATCCTCGAGGTGATGGTCGAGCGGTTGGGGACCATGAAGACATCGCTGTAGGTCAGGTCGTAGGCCGGTGGGGCAGTCAGGAAGCGCACCCGGTCATTCTCTCGCTTTCACCAGGCGGAAGCGAGCTGGTCCTCGGCCTCGGCGTGCCTGCCGGTCTCCGGCAACGCAGCAGCTCGCCGACCGGAGGATCGCTGACCGAAGGACCGCAGCCGCAGGCTGTTGGTCACCACGAACACCGAGGACAAAGACATGGCCAACCCGGCGATCAGCGGGTTGAGCAGCCCGAAAGCGGCCAGCGGGATAGCAGCAATGTTGTAGCCGAAGGCCCAGAGCAGGTTACCGCGGATAGTGCGCAGGGTGGCGCGGGACAGCTGGACCGCGTCCGCGATGACCTCGAGGTCGTCGCGGACCACGATGATGTCGGCCGATTTCATCGCAATGTCGGTCCCGCTCACTAGCGCGATGCCGAGGTTGGCGGTGGCCAGCGCGGCCGCATCGTTGATGCCATCGCCGACCATCGCGACACCGGCTCCCCGATCCTGCAGCTCGGCAATGGTCCGAGCCTTGTCGCTGGGCAGCACACCGGCCAGCACCTGGTCGACGCCCAGCTCGTCACCGACCCGCTCGGCGGTGGCCTGCTGGTCACCGGTGAGCAGCACGGTCCGGAGCCCAAGCCCCTGCAGGCGCCGGACTGCCGCGGCGGCCGATGGCTTGATCTGGTCGGCCAGGCCGATGCTGCCGACCAGATCTCCGGCTCGGCTGAGGTACACGATGGTGTCCGCATCCGGTGGGCAGTCGGGGCCACCGGAGGCTGACCAGTTATTGATGGTCCTGTTGCCAATGGTCCTGTTGCCGATTGTCCAGGGCTGCCCGGCCAGGCTGGCACTGGCGCCCAGGCCAGGATGGGCGGCGAAGTTGTCTACCGGTCGCAGGGTCAGCCCTTGCACGATCGCGTGGTTGACAATGGCGCGGGCGATCGGGTGCTCGGATGCCTGTTCGAGCGAGGCCGCGGCGGTGAGCAGCTCATCCGCCGTTCCGGTCCCAGCTGCCGTTCTATCAGCCGGCTGGATGGCAACGACCCGCATCCGGCCGGTCGTCAGGGTCCCGGTCTTGTCCAGGACGACGGTGTCGATCCGTCCGCTGGCCTCCAGGGCGTCTGGGCCCTTGACCAGGATACCGAGCTGGCCACCACGGCCGATGCCGACCATCAGTGCCGTTGGCGTAGCCAGGCCCATGGCGCAGGGGCAGGCAATGATGAGTACCGATACCGCCGCGCCGAAGGCAAATCTGGGCTCCGCACCGGCCCACAGCCAGC
This sequence comes from Propionibacteriales bacterium, assembly GCA_038244025.1. Classification (GTDB taxonomy): domain Bacteria; phylum Actinomycetota; class Actinomycetes; order Propionibacteriales; family Propionibacteriaceae; genus Microlunatus. Next base: position 1,842 of record JBBSQO010000160.1, on the reverse strand, counting down.
TGAGCAGCACCAGCACGGAAATAACCAGCACGATGGGTACGAAGACCGACACCACCCGGTCCACCAGCCGCTGAACTGCTGCCTTGCGGGCTTGGGCCTGCTCGGCCAGCACCACCATCTGGGCCAGCTGAGCGTGGGCACCAATCCGTTCGGCGGAAATGACCAACCGCCCATTGAGGTTCACGGTGCCGCCGAGCGTCCGATCGCCGGCGAAGACGTCGGTCGGCACCGGTTCACCGGTCATCATCGAGGCGTCGATGGACCCGTGCCCGTTGCGTACGATCCCATCGGTGGCGATGGTCTCACCCGGCCGGACGACAAACTCATCACCAACCCGCAGCGCGCTGACTGGCTCGATGCTCTCCACGCCGTCACGCACGATGCAGACCTGCCGGGCGCCGAGGCGGTTCAGGGCTCCGAGCACATCGGCGGCCGCCCGGCGCGCGCGCGCCTCGAAGTAGCGGCCGGCCAGCAGGAACGTGGTGACCGCAGCCGCGACCTCCAGATAGATGGAGTCAGCCCCCGCCGGCGTGCGTCCGAAGCCGACCCAGTAACCTGCCTTGCCGCCATCATCGAGTGCGATCGAGACGACGGACCAGGTGAACGAGGCCAGCACCCCCAGCGAGACCAACGTGTCCATGCTGACGGAACGATGGCGGATGTTGCGGAGGGTAGCCAGATGGAACGGCCAGGCGCACCAGAACACCACCGGGATGGCCAGCAGCACGCAAAGCCAGTCCCAATAAGCGAACCGCAGGGAGGGTACCAGTGCCAGCGTGATCGCCAGATTGCCGAGCGGCAAGGTGATCAGTGCGGCCACCACCAGCCGGTTCCGCAGCGAGGAGATCCGGGCCCGGCCGAGCTCGGCCTGGTCGGTCCGGTCCGGCAATGAGGCGGCGTAGCCGGCCCTGGTTACCGCATCCATGGCCTGTTGCTCCGCGCCAACCGGCAGTCCATGGATCTGGGCTCGCTCGGTGGCGTAGTTGACGGTGGCGGTCACTCCATCGAGCTTGTTCAGCTTCTTCTCGATCCGGGCCGCACAGGCCGCACAGGTCATCCCGCCGATGGCCAGCTCGACGGCCGGCTCGCCGGTCCCGGCCAGCTCCGGGGTCGGATCAGCCGCGATCTGCCGCATGGTCGGTCACCTCCTACTGGTCATGTTCGGCCTGGTCTCGAGCAGCAATGCTTGCCAGCATGGCATTGTAGGCCGCCAGCTCGCCGTCCAGCCCGTTGTCCCCGCTGCGGTCGGTGCGTTTGGCCTCGCGGAAGTCCGACCTCGCCCATTGCGCGGCGAGCGCCAGGATGACGAGGAGCAGCGGAAATTCGCCGCTGCCCCAGGCGATGCCGCCGCCGACGTACTGGGTGTGCAGCAGATCGGTCACCCAGCTGACCGACAGAGTGTGGTAGAAGTTCTCCGCGATGATCGCGTCCGAGGTCATCAGGGCAATGCCGAAAAAGGCGTGGAACGGCATTGCGGCAAAGACAAAGCCGAGCTTGGCGATATGCGGCAGCGGCCGGTTGGGACGGTCCACGCCGATGACCTGCCAGTAGAAGAGATACCCCACCAGCACGAAGTGCAGGTTCATCGCCTGGTGGCCCCAGTGGAACTGCATCAGATAGCCGAACAGTGAGGAGAAGTAGAGCAGGTAGAAGGAGCTGATGAAGACGACAAAGACGAGCAGCGGGTTCGTCACCAGCTTGGCGAACCGGGAGTGCAGCGTGGCAGGGATCCACTCCCGCAGTCCGGCCAGCTGGCCGTGCTTGGCCGGACGCGATACCCGCAACGCCAGGGTCAGTGGACCGCCCATCACCAGCAGCACCGGGCCGAACATGTTGAGCGTC
>JBBSQO010000159.1:0-5520 GCA_038244025.1 Propionibacteriales bacterium | reverse complement strand
TGGGCGATCTTGTCCCAGACGGAGCCGCTGGCCACGCTGGGGGCCGGCTTGGCCGAGGATTTACTCGGAGAGGAAGACTTACGCGAAGAGGATTTTGACGACGAGGACGGCTTGGACGGCGAGGACAACCTGGACGACGAAGATGGCCTGGACGACGAGGACGGCTTGGACGGCGAGGACGGCCTGGACGACGAAGATGGCCTGGACGACGAAGATGGCCTGGACGGTGAAGTTGACGTGGACGGCGGGGTTTTTGCCGGCGTCACCGGGTCCTGATGGGTGCCCACCAGGACAACCTTGTCGGTCGGCTTGCTGGCAACCGTGGCAGCGACCTTCTTGCGGCTCACCAGTTTGCCGTCCTGGCGCACCTCGAGGTAGGTCACGGACCGCTTGCCCGGCCTGCCCTCGACGCTGACCTGCACGTCACCCTTGTCCAACGACGATGTCTTGCGATGATCGGTGTCAAAGGCGATCGCCTCGGACTTCTTCACCTTCTTCTTGTCCACCTTGACGAAGGTGATCTTGGTGCCGTCGGTAAGCTTGGCGTCCGCCTTGGTGCTCAGCAAGTCATCGGAGTCTGCCCTGATGCTGGCCGCCTTCAGCGCATCGGCAACCATCGTGCCGGTGGTCTTCACCGTACGGGTCTTGCCGGCAGCCTTGATGGTGACGTTCTTCAGCGTGTGGACGTCAAAGGTCAAACCCTGCCGACCAATCGGCGCGCTGCGGCTGGTCGAGACATCGGCACCGGCCGCCTTGATGTCCAGCATCGTGAGCGCATCGGCGACGCTGGTGGCCGTCGTCCAGTAGGACTCCTGCCGTCCATCCACCTCGACCTTGACCTGACGCGCGTACTGCACCGCAACCAGGGTGCCGTCACTGACCTTGCTGTCCAGTGCGGGGGCAACAACATCGCGATCGGTCACGTTGATGCCCTGGGCGTCTAGGACGTCGCCTACCGTGCCGGCAAACGTGCTGACCTGGGTCGAGACCCCATCGACCGACAAGGTCACGTCCTTGTCGAGGGTGAGGTAACCCAGGGTTCCACCGGCAACAGCCAAGGCGACCGCACCAGCAGTAACTACGGGAATGATCTTTCGCACAACGCTCCAAAATCGCACCTCGCTCGCTTCCGGAGGTCGGCCCGTCATTCGTCGGAGGACGCTCACTCGGCGTCCCATCGGTCACGAAAGCATAACGACAATCGAAGGATCGGCCAAATTCGGGCGAAGAAAGTCCTGAGACTTGCGGAGTGTCGAGTCGCCTCAACCACGCTTCCCCACTATCATCGCGGTCGGCACCGCTCGCCGCGAGGGCTGGCAGTCGCTGCGCTCCCCCACACTCGACCTAAGCCTGCCAGCGACCCCGGTGAACCAGCTCGGTCTGCGGCCGGCGGGCCCGGCGCGTCGGGGAGCCCGAGGCTTCGGTCTGGCTCTTGACGGGATAACCCACGCTGATCACGCCGACGGACAGCTGCTCGGAGGGGACGCCAAAGACCTTACGGACGCGGTTGACCCGCTCGGGCGGGACGCCGAAGAAACAGGCACCCAGCTCCCGGTCCACGGCTGACAGCAGGATGGCCATTGTGGCCATCCCGGCGTCCACGAACCAATAGGGCGCGGACCAGTGTTCCGGGTCGCGGTCGGTCCAGCCCTTGTCCGGGGCGGCGTAGCGATCCAGGTAGGCCACCTCACTGGTCCAGACCATGATCAGCAGCGGTGCGGTCCGCATCCCCTCCAGCCACCGCCCGCCGGCCGAGTGAGCACCGGTACTGGCTTGCCAGAAGTCGGCGCGGTCGGGCTCCGTTTCCACTACCAGAAAGGAAATACCTTGGGTGAAGCCGGCGGACGGCGAACCGAGGCCAGCCTGCAGCAGCGCCTCGACCGCCTCCTGCGGCACCGGCCGGACAGGGTCGTATCGGCGCAGCATCCGTCGACGACGCAGCAGCTGCGGCAGGCCGGTGGGCGCTCCGGTTGCCGTCATCCGGCCGGCGCCTCGAATGCGCTCATCCGGGCAGCCCGAGCCCCGGAGCGGACGGCCAGCTACCGCCAAAGGCGGCCTCGGCATTGTCATCCAGCGCCCGGCAGAGCCTTGACACGTCGATGCCGCGGGTCTCAGCCATGAACCGCACCGTGTACGGAAGCAGAGAGGAGGCATTCGGGTGGCCGCGAAAGGGCATCGGAGTCAGGAACGGCGCATCTGTCTCGGTCAGCACCCGGTCCACCGGGGTCAGCTGACAGGCCTGGCGGAGATTCTCCGCACTCTTGAAGGTGATCGTTCCGGAGAAGGACAGATACGCACCGCGGTCCAGGCACTCACGGGCAAAGTCGGCGTCGCCGGAGAAGCAGTGCATGATGATCCGTTCCGGCAGTCCCTCGGCGTCAAGCACCTTGAGTACGTCGGCATGGGCGTCGCGATCATGGATGACCAGCGTCTGGTGCCGCGACTTCGCGATCGCGATATGAGCAGCAAAGGACTCCCGCTGGATCTGCTGTCCGGCAGCATCTGGGGTACGGAAATAGTCCAGACCCGTCTCACCGACCGCCCGGACCCGATCATGGGCGCCGGCCAGCCGGTTGATCTCGGCCAGCGCCTCGGCCAGAGCCGTCGCCCCGCACTCGGCGGCCAACCAGGCCGCGTCATTGGGATGGATGGCGACCCCGGCAATGACATTGTCCCAACGGCTGGCCGCCGCCACTGCCCAGCGCGAACCCTCCACGTCGCAGCCGATCTGCGCGATCCTGGTCACCCCGACCGCGGCGGCGGCCGTCAGCGCGTCCTCGGGCGACAGACCTGAGTAGTCGGCGGCAAGGTCGAGATGACAGTGCGAATCCACCACCGGTGCAGGGAGTGGTTCCGGGCGTTCGGGCAGCTCAGCTCTCACTCGCTCAGCCTAACCGGGCTCGATCTTCCCGCCTGCCCGCTAGGCTTGCCCGACTCGGTTAGCCAGCCCCTCTCGGTTAGCCAGGGCCGCCTGGTAGAGGGTGTTCTTGGCCAGGCCATGTCGGGCGGCGACCTCCGTAACGGCGGGTTTCAGCTTGCTGCCGCCGGCGACGAGCTCATCCACCTCGACGGCCGCCTGAGCCAGGTCGCCGGGGGAAGAATCGGCACCGGCGATGACAATGGTGATCTCCCCGCGCACACCCTCGGCAGCCCACACGGCGAGCTCGGACAGCGACCCGCGGCGGACTTCTTCGTACGTCTTGGTCAGCTCGCGGCAGACCGCGGCACGACGATCAGCACCCAAGGTCTCCGCACAGGCTTGCAGGCTCACCGCCGTACGGTGCGGCGCCTCGAAGAACACCATGGTGCGGGTCTCGCCGGCCAGCTCATCAAGTCGGCGGTGCCGCTCGCCCGCCTTGCGGGGCAGGAACCCCTCGAAGCACAACCGCTCGACCGGTAGCCCCGACAGCGCCAGCGCGGTCAGCACCGCGGACGGTCCGGGGACGGCGGTGATCCGGATCCCGGCCTCGATGGCGGCCACCACCAGCCGGTAGCCGGGATCGGAGATCGACGGCATCCCGGCATCGGTCACTACCAGCACCCGGGCCCCCGCCTGCAGGTCGCCGACCAACAAGGGTGTCCGGCTGGCTTCGTTGCCCTCAAAGTAGGAGACGATGCGTCCGCGCAGCTCGATGTCGAGCCGAGAGCGGAGCCGGGACAGTCGCCGAGTGTCCTCGGCCGCGATCACATCCGCCTGACTGAGCTCACGAACCAGCCGGGGCGAGGCGTCATCGGAATTCCCGATCGGGGTGGCCGCCAGCACCAGCACGCCTGGCATCTTTGCGGTGACCATGTCACTACCGTCTCACGAAGGCCAGGAACCATAAATGTCACTCCAGAACCGCCCCACTCCCACGGCGAGCCGCCTTCCACGTCTCCGACGGCTCCGCCGGCGTGACATTCCTGGCAACGGGAGCAGGCGGCACTGCCTCGGGCTGCGAGCTGGCCCGACTCCCTAAGATGGGCGGGTGACACGCGCCCTCCCCACGACCGTCGAGCGGTTGCGTGATCCGATGCCGACCGATCGAGTGCTGGGCTGGCTGCTCACCCTACTAGTCACCGCAGTGGCGTTCGCGCTGCGTTTCGTCCACCTGGCCCGGCCTAGAAATCTGGTCTTCGACGAGACCTACTACGCCAAGGACGCCTACTCGCTGCTCACGTTCGGCTACGAGCGGGAGTGGCCCAAGAACGCCAACGACTCCATCCTGGCGGGCCACCCCGATGTGATGCTGCAGACGCCGTCGTTCATTGTGCACCCGCAGCTCGGCAAGTGGCTGATCGCGGTGGGTGAGCAGTTCTTCGGCATGAACTCGTTCGGCTGGCGGATCATGCCGCTGATCTTCGGCTGCCTGCTGATCGGAGCCACCATTAGGCTGGTCCGCCGGGTGTCCCGCTCGACCCTGATCGGGTGTACGGCCGGCCTGCTGCTGACCTTCGACGGTCTGCACTTCGTCATGTCACGGACCGCCCTGCTGGATATCTTCCTCGCCTTCTTCGTGCTGGCAGCAGTCGCCTGCCTGGCCGCCGACCGGGACTGGTTCAGGTCACGACTGGCGCGCCATCTCGATGCCCACGGCCTGGCGGACCTGGGTGGCTCGTTCGGGCCGGCGTTATGGTTTCGTCCCTGGCGCGTTGCGGCCGGCTTGTGCTTCGGCCTTGGCTTGGGTACGAAATGGAACGCGCTCTACCTGCTGGCGGCCTTCGCGCTGCTCAGCCTGGCCTGGGATGTGGGCGCCCGCCGGCTTGCTGGGGCCCAGATCAAGGCCAACTGGGCCATCCTGCGCGACGGGATCCCGGCCTTCATCTCCCTCGTGGTGCTGTCTGGGTGCGTCTACATCGCCTCCTGGTCGAGCTGGCTGCTGACCTCCGGCGGCTACGACCGCGACTGGGGCCAAGACCATCCGGACTCAACCAGTGTCCACCTGCTCGGCAAGGCGCTCGCCTCGTTGCTGCACTACACCAAGGACATCTACGACTTCCACACTGGCGACTACATCAACGACCAGACCCATACCTATGCGGCCAACCCGGCGGGCTGGTTGATTGTGGCCCGGCCGATCGGCATCGACGCGGTCAATGACATCAAGCCGGGCACCGATGGCTGCACCGGACCGGACAACTGCCTGCGGGTGATCAGCGGGATCGGCACCCCGGTGCTGTGGTGGGTGGCGGTCATTGCCCTGGTGATCGCCCTCTTGTTGTGGGTCGGGGCCCGTGACTGGCGCTTCGGCATCCCGGTCGTCGGCGTGCTGAGCGCCTGGTTGCCGTGGTTCTCCTACACCTCCCGGCCGCTGTTCTTCTTCTACGCCATCACCATCATCCCGTTCTCCGTCATGGCGGTAGCGCTGTGCATCGGTAAGCTGCTGGGCCCGCCGCGGCCGGACCAGCGGCGGCTCGTCGGTGCCATCCTGGCCGGCGTCTTTGTGGCACTGGTCGGGGCCAACTTCGGCTACCTCTACCCGATCCTGACCGACACCCTGCTGCCCTATCCGAAGTGGCTGGCGAGAATGTGGTTCAAGA
>JBBSQO010000158.1:0-5567 GCA_038244025.1 Propionibacteriales bacterium | reverse complement strand
GACCGGATGCCAGACGAGAGTCGACAACAGCGATCGTGTTTCGCCCTCCTCCGCAGCACGCATGCCGGCGAGAATTTCCAGTCTGGTGATCTCGCTACCGTGCAACGCCGCGGCTGCACGCTCCCCCTCGAGCATGTCGGCGGCACCCTGGTGGCCGCGCAGGTAGTCAATCAGCACCGAGGTGTCGACCAGTGCGCTCACAGGGTGTGCTGCAGACGTGTCCCCGAGCGCATCTGGTCCACCCAGGCGGCACCGTCCAGTTCGCGGTCGCTCCAGGAGCCGAACGCCCCACGCATGACGGCGAGATCATCGTCGACGGAGCGCTCCATGCCGTAGACAGTGCCTACTGCCTCCCGGATGAGAGCGGAGATCGAACGCCCGGTGCGCGCGGCGGCCGCATCGAGGACCCGCCGCTCATCTTCGGTGAGAGAGATCTGAGTCCGCATCATGATGTAAGACTACATACGGGAATTTGGGCGAGGCTGGTGCGTCAGCCGGCTTCCAGGCGGCGGCGCAGGAAGTCGGCCAGGTCGCCCGCCTCACCGTCGCGGCCTCCCCTCGCGACCACCAGTGGGGGCGGGCTTGCTGTCAGGTGGGCACCGCGCAGCCGTTCGCGCCAGGAACCAGGCACCAGCAGGATGTAGTAACCACCATCCTCACCAATGGCGACGCTCCGATTCTTGCGCAGGTACCAACCCGAGATATCCGTCTTCACCGACTGCCCGGAGAAGAGGGTGGCGCGCAGCGGCTCCGGCGCAATTCCTCGCTCCCGGAGGTCGACCAAGAACCGGTCAATCAGGAACTGTGCCGCCTTGCTCTCGGCCGCTGCCTGGCCGGCGGCGAGTTCGGCCCGCGCGGCTGCTCGCTCTGCACGCGACATGGAAACCAGGCTACCGCTCCTGAGGGCCCCAACACACCACGGTTGGACAAAGCCGGTGGTTGCCGGGTCGAAAGGAATTTCCGACGACTCCCGCCGACCCAGCCCCTTCGTGTGATGATCACAGGTGGGTCACTGAATTCTGGGCGCAGCCGCCTAGACTGCTTGCTGCCCACCCGATTGAAGGAACCGAATGAGCTCAGCCACGCCCGACGAACCGCCCGCCCAGGCGGCGCCGGCAGCAGGCAGCGACGCCGGCGCACCGGCCACGCAGCACCGCAAGCGGCGGGTGCTAGTGCCGATCGTCATCGTGCTGGCCGTGCTGCTGGCGGGCTCGGTTGTGGCGGTGGCCTGGTATGCACTCTCAATCGAAAAGAGCGTGACTCAGAACATCCACCGCAGCGACGACACGCTGCCGGACCAGAACGACCCGAACCGCCCGGTGAAGTCTCAGAAGGGTGTCCTCGACTTTGTCCTGCTCGGCTCCGACAGCCGCGACAAGACAAACGCGTCGCATACCGGGCGCAGCGACTCCCTGATGCTTGTCCATCTCGACGCCAACCGCAAGCAGGCGTACATCATCTCCTTCCCGCGGGACATGTGGGTGTCCATCCCCGGCCACGGCAAGGCCAAGATCAACGCGGCCTACGCCTATGGCGGTCCGAAGCTGACCGTGACCACCCTGGAGAAGCTGGTGGACGTCCGGATTGATCATGTGGCGATCGTTGACTTCGAGGGCTTCATCCAGCTGACCGATGATCTGGGCGGAGTGACCATTGACAACAAGTACTACTCCAAGTCACACGGGTATGAGTTCCCGAAAGGGAAGATCACCATCAAGGGCGAACCGGCCCTCTGGTATGTCCGTGAGCGCTACCAGCTGCCCAATGGTGATCTTGACCGGGCGGACCGCCAGCGCACCGTGGTGAAGGCGATCGTCGCCAAGGGGCTGAGCCCGGAGATCATCTCGAACCCGGCCAAGTTCAACACGTTCATTAGCGGTGTGGCCAAGAACCTGACGGTGGATTCCGGCCTCACCGATGCGGAGATCCGCAAGACCGCGCTGTCGCTGCGGCTGACCGGCGATGATGTCACCCTGCTGCAGGCACCCATCTCCGGGTTCGGCACCTCGGGCGATGGTCAGAGCATCGACGTGGTGGATGAACAGAAACTGGCCGAGCTGAGCCAGGCGTTGAGGTCGGACACGATGGCGGACTACCTGAAGAAATACCCGCCGAAGTAGCCGCTCGTCCCAGGGATCAGGCTGCCGAAGAGATGGCAGACTCGAGGGCGTGGAGTTTGTCCGGAGCCTGCGGCACCTGTGGCGGCATGTCTATTTTCGCCGACTGCTGGCGGTACGGGTCGCCGCCCAGAGCTGCGACGGTGTGCTCCAGGTGGCCCTCGCCTCGTTCGTCCTCTTCTCACCGCAGCGGCAGCCGGATGCCGTCTCCATTGCCACCGTGCTGGCGGTCACCTTGTTACCGTTCTCGATCCTGGGACCGTTCGTCAGCGTGGTGCTGGACCGGTGGTCGCGGCGGCAGATCATGGTCGTGGTCGAGCTGTCCCGTACCGTGGTGGCCCTCGGGCTGGCGGCCCTGGTCGCGACCGGGCTGCGCAGCGGCGTCACCGTGCTGGCCTTCTATGGCGGCGTCCTGCTGGCGATGAGCCTGAACCGCTTCGTGCTGGCAGCCCTGTCCGCGGCGCTGCCGCACACCATTGATCACGATGAGTACCTGATCGCCAACTCGGTGGTGCCGACCATCGGACCCGCCGGGGTGCTGGTCGGAGCCGGGGTCGCAACCGCACTCCGGCTGGTGCTAGGCGGCGAGATCCCGGCCTACCAGGCCGATGCCGTCCTCTTTGCGGTCGCGGCCGCCGGTTTCATCCTGAGTGCCTCGCTGGCGTTGCGGATCCCGCGCGGCCAACTGGGCCCGGACCAGGTGCAGGTGGCCCGGCCACGGGATGTGCTGGTAGGCCTGGCGGCGGCACTGCGTCACCTGCAGCACCGTCGACCGGCTGCGGTCGGCCTGCTCACCATCGGCGTTCAGCGGGTGGTGTACGGCATCGTCACGGTGGCGATGATCTTGGTCTATCGCAACTACTTCCATCCAGTAGCCGACGTCGATGCCGCGATTGCCGACCTCGGGCTGCTGCTCGGGGTCACCGGTGCCGGTTTCGTCCTGGCTGCCGTGGTCTGCCCCCCGGGCATAGCCAAGGTCGGGGTCCGTGCCTGGATGATCATCTGTCTGGCGGTGTCCGGCCTCTTCCAGGTGCTGCCGGGCGCGATCTTCTCCCGGGTTCCCCTGCTGGTGGCCGGCTTCCTGCTCGGGATCACCGCACAGAACATCAAGATCTGCGTGGACACGCTCGTCCAGGCGCACGTCGATGACGAGTTCAAAGGACGGGTCTTCGTCTGCTACGACATGATCTTCAATGTGGCCCTGGTGCTGGCCGCGGTCATCGGCGCTGCGATCCTGCCCTCGAACGGCAAGTCGGTGCTCGTCCTCGTCATCCTGGCCGGCTGCTACCTGCTGATCAGCGCCGTCTTCGCCGTGGTCAGCCGCGGCCTGCCGATGAACCAAGGGACGGAGTCGGTCATGGGCAAGAAGAGCGCGGCCCACTGAATCTGCTCTCTTCCGCGACGCCGGTTTCGTCTGGGGGATCGTTCCTCGGCAGCCATCCGCGCTTCGTTCCTCAGCGCTCCCGCCAGGCCCGTCCGCGCCTCGTCGCGATCCCCCAGCCTCAACCGACTCGTCCAAGTGCACCATTCCGTTGGCCGCGCTCACTACCCACACGCTGGAAAGGGCCGAAAAGGGGTCAGTCGGCTTTGTGGTGCTGGTGGGACCACCAGGTGAGGAGCTCGTCGCGGGCCCGGTCCTCACCAAGGGGACCGGAGTCGATCCGGAGCTCGAGCAGGTGGCGGTAGGCCTGGCCGACCGCTGGGCCGGGCGGGATGCCCAGGATCTGCATGATCTGGCTGCCGTCCAGGTCGGGCCGCATCGCATTCAGCTCCTCCTCCGCTGCCAGTACCGCGATCCGCTCTTCCAGACCGTCGTAGGCGGCGCGGAGCCGGGCCGCCTTGCGCTGGTTACGGGTGGTGCAGTCGGCCCGGGTCAGGATGTGCAGCCGCGGCAGCTGGTCCCCCGCGTCACGGACATAGCGCCGGACGGCCGAGTCCGTCCACGGTGCATGAAGATTAGGCCCGTCGGCGTACCCGTGGAAACGCAGATGCAGCTCGACCAGCAGGCTGACCGCCTTCACCACGTCGGCCGGGAAGCGCAGTGCCGTCAGCCGCTTCCGGCAGATCTTGGCGCCGACCACGTCGTGGTGATGAAAGGACACCTTCCCGCCCGGCTCGAACCGGCGGGTGGCCGGTTTACCGACATCGTGCAAGAGGGCAGCCAGCCGGTTGACCAGGTCGGGCCGGGTGTCCAGCCGCGACTCCAGCTCGATCGCCTGGTCCAGCACGGTCAGGCTGTGCTGGTACACGTCCTTGTGCCGGTGGTGCTCGTCGCGTTCCAGCTGCAGCGCCGGCAGCTCGGGCAACACGAACTCGGCGATCCCGGTACTGACCAGCAGATCCAGCCCGGAATGTGGTTGGTCACACAGCAGCAGCTTGGTCAGCTCATCGCGGATCCGTTCGGCCGAGACGATGCTGATCCGCTCCGCCATGTCCCGCATCGCCGTCACCACCTCCGGCGCCGGGGCGAACCGCAGCTGGGCGGCGAACCGGGCCGCGCGCATCATCCGTAGCGGGTCGTCACTGAAGGACTGTTCCGGGGTGCCGGGGGTACGGATCAGGCCGGCGGCCAGGTCGGTCAGCCCGTCGTACGGATCACGGAAGCTCTTGTCGCCGACGGCGATCGCCATGCTGTCCCCGACGGCGATCGCCATGCTGTCTCCGACGGCGATCGCCATCGCGTTGATGGTGAAGTCCCGCCGCACCAGGTCCCCGTCCAGCGTGTTACCGAAGACGATGGCCGGTTTGCGGCTGTCCGGTGCATAGGCGTCGGAGCGGAAGGTGGTCACCTCGATCACCCAGTCCGCCGCTGATGGGCTGCCCTCGGCACCACCGCCCGTGCCGCCGCTCACTTTGCTGCCACCTACTCGGCAGCCAATGGTGCCGAACTCCTTGCCGATCGTCCAGACGCTGGGCGAGAACTCCCGCAGTAGCCGCTCGGTCTCCTCCGGGCGAGCGGAGGTGGTGAAATCCAGGTCATGACCGAGCTGGCCAAGCAAGGCGTCGCGGACGCTGCCCCCGACCAGGTACAGCTCGTGCCCACCTCGAGCGAAGAGCTCGCCCAAGGAATCGACGACCGGGGTGATCCGCAACATCTCACTCAGGGCGTTGGTCTGGGCGTCGGTCAGGCTCGGCACGTCGGCCAACTCTAGTAGCAACCCCCACCGGTCTCGTCCAGGCCGGCGGCCCAGGACTCTCCGGCGGCCCAGGACTCCACGGCAGATAGAGGACCCTCCGGCGGAGACAGAAGGCATCGGGACACACCGGTGACGATTAGGATGGCCGGGTGATGGGACCGACGAACCGTGGCACGCGCCGCATCGTTGGCCCGACAGTAGTTACCCGCGCGCTATTGGCCCGACCATTATTGGCTCGCGCACTACCGGACCGCGCACTACTGTCCCGAACTGTGATAGCACTGCTGGGTTGTGCCGCTGTGCTGGCCAGCCT
>JBBSQO010000157.1:0-5587 GCA_038244025.1 Propionibacteriales bacterium | reverse complement strand
CGACTGCGCGGCGGCCTGGACGAGTCCCGGCGGGCCGAGCTGTTGCGGCGGTTCGAGCTTGATCCGACCAAGAAGGGCCGCACCTACTCCAAGGGCAACCGGCAGAAGGTTGCCCTGGTCGCCGCCCTCGCCTCCGACGTCGAGCTGCTGGTCCTGGATGAGCCGACTTCCGGCCTCGACCCACTGATGGAGAAGGTGTTCGAGGACTGCATCCAGTCCGAACGGGAACGGGGCCGGACCGTACTGCTCTCCAGCCACATCCTCTCCGAGGTCGAGTCCCTGTGCGACCAGGTCAGCATCATCAAGGACGGACACACCGTGGAATCTGGGACGCTGGCCGAACTGCGCCACCTGACCCGTACTCACATCGAGGCAACTCTCTCGGGACCGGCCCCGGCTGACCTGGCCGGGCTGCCAGGGGTCCATGGTCTGGCAGCCGATGGGCAGCGGGTCGTCTGCGATGTTGACTCAGCGCGGCTGGGCAGGCTGCTAAGCCGGCTCAGCGCGGTCGGCGTCGAAACGTTGGCCAGCTCGCCACCGACGCTGGAGGAGCTTTTCCTGCGCCACTACGCCACCCCGATCGACCCCGAAGCAGCACGGGAGAGCGGTGAGACAGCATGACCACGCTGACCGCGAACAAGGTGGCTCGCAGGGCTTCGACCCCCAAAGCCAGCGCCCGCGACGGAGGCAGCCTGACGGGGACGGGCGCGATGATCCGGCTGGCGCTACGGCGTGACCGGCTCCTGCTGCCGGTCTGGATCCTGGTCTTCACAGTGCTGGCCGCCAGCTCGGCTGCGGCGACAGCCGGTCTCTACCCCACCAGAGCGGCACGTGTTGCCGCGGCAGCGGCCGCGAACGCCACGCCGGCCTTGGTGGCGATGTACGGCAAGATCTACGACCTGGCCAACCTCGGTGGCATCGGGATGCTCAAGCTGACCGTCCTCGGTGCGGTGCTGGTCGCGGTGCTGACCGCCATCCTGACCGTCCGGCATACCCGCGCCGAGGAGGAGTCCGGCCGGCTGGAGCTGATGCGGGCTGGGGTGCTGGGGCGCAGCGCCCCGCTGGCTGCGACGCTGATCGTGATGATGGGCGCCAGTGTGGTGCTGGGCGGTTTGAGTGCGCTGGGTCTGATAGCCGGCGGCCTCGGGATGACCAGCTCGTTGGCCTTCGGACTCGCGTGGGCCTGTGCGGGTGTGTGCTTCACCGGGGTCGCGGCCGTGATGGCACAGATCACCGAGAACGCCCGGACCGCAACCGGGTTGGCGATGGCGGTTCTCGGGGTGTCCTTCTTTCTGCGGGCCATTGGCGACACGACCGATGGCTGGGCCTACGTCTCCTGGCTCTCCCCGATTGGGTGGAGCCAGCAGATCCGCCCCTTCGGTGGTGATCGTTGGTGGGTGGCGATCATCCCGATCCTGTTCACCGTGGTGGCCGTGTCGGTGGCCTTGGCTCTGAACCGTCACCGTGACCTCGGGGCTGGGCTGGTCCGGCCACGCCCGGGCCCGGACCGCGGAGCCGCCAGGCTGCGCAGCCCGAGAGCGCTGGCTTGGCGGCTGCAGCGCGGGCAGCTGTTCGCCTGGATGGCCGCCTTCGCGCTGCTCGGGCTGGTGCTCGGCAGCATGTCGGCAGGAGTCGGCAGCCTGATCGACACCCCGGCGGCCAAAGTCATGATCACCCAGCTGGGCGGTGTCAACGAGCTCACCAGCGCCTTCCTGGGCGCCGAGCTCGGCTTTGTCGGCATCTTCGTGTCGGTCTACGGCATCCAGGCGGCCCTGCGGATGCGTACGGAAGAGACCGCCTTCCGGGTCGAGCCGCTGCTGGGCACCTCGGTGACCCGGATTGGCTGGTGCCTCAGCCATCTGCTGATAGCGCTGACTGGTAGTGCCACGTTGATGCTGATCGTCGGAGTCACCGCCGGGCTCTCCCGTGGTGCGGCCGTCGGCGATGTTGGCGGCACCCTCGCCACCATGCTCGGAGCCAGTCTGGTGCGGCTGCCGGCCGTCTGGCTGCTGACCGGGCTCGCGGTGGCACTCTTTGGCTTGCTGCCCCGGCTGGTGCTGGCCGCCTGGGCCGCGTTGGTGGCCTCGGCGATCCTGGGCGAGTTCGGCTCGATGATGGGGCTGCCCGACTGGGTACGCGACGTCTCCCCGTTCAGCCACGTGCCGAACCTGCCCGGCGGGACGATGGAGTGGACGCCGACGATCATCCTCACCGTGGTCGCCGCGGCGCTAGTCCTCGTCGGCGTGGCCGGCTTTCGGCGACGCGACATCGGGTGATCTGTCTCGGCTGCTCAGGCTGTCTCGGATGTTCAGGGGTATGCGCCGTGGAGGCAGCGTCGTTGCCGCCACGGTCGCAGCACAGGCGGCGTCGGCCAACTCCGCCGCGTGCCGGGCCAGCCGGCGTACCGCCTTGCTGCAGCGCCAGCGCACCAGATCGGTGGACATCTGGTGCCGCGCCGCCGCCTGCCGCCCGGATAAGCCTTCGTGGTAAACACTAAAGAGTACTGTACTGGTCAGCGGATTGATCAGGTCGAGCTCGAACGCGGCGGTGATCACCTGCCCGGCGGTCAAAGCGGAGATCGCCGCCTGGTGATCAAGTCGATCGGCCAGCAGCCGCGCTGCCTGCAGATATCCGAGGACAGCCTCATCCGTTGGGCGGATCTGCGGAGGACGTCGTTCCCGGCACACGTCCTTCAAGGTGTCCAGGGCGAGAGTGGCGGCGATCCTGGCTGGTCTGCGTCGGAGCGGATAGGTGCGAATCCTGACCCACAGCAGGCTGACATAGTCATCCAGAGTTGCGGTAGGGTCCCGGCGGGCCATCATGATCATCTTATCGAGCATGGTCTGCAGCACCACGCGACCGGCCAGTTCACAGTTTCCTGCCTTTGGCCGGTCAGCATCAGCATCACACCAGTGATGATCTTCGGTCAGCAGAGCCGGAAGACACTCATCCGGCGCGGCACGGATGGCCTCCAGCACGTCGTCGAGATCTCGGCAGGTCTGCAAACAGGAGTGGCGATCTGCCCACGCTCGGACTGTCTCCCGGCTCGTGTCCACGAGGTGGACCCATTCCCGGTTCAACACTTCGGCCAGCAGACATCCGGAGGTAGCGCGGAGAACAGGTGCTTGAGCCATGGCCTGATTCTTCCGATCGGGTGTTGCCCCGGTTGTTGTCCAATCCGGCTGGCGTGTTGTCCGTTGCCGGACTGTGGGAGTTGAGCGGCAGCCAAAATTCACCCCAGATATCGGAGTCCTGCCCGCTGAGCGGGCTCAGGCGCCGGCTGAGGAAACGATGTGGCGCTTGTGAGTCAAAGAAATGCTCTTGGCAGCCCAACAACCCGCAAAACTGCATGGCAGTCACCGAAGATCGGGGTAGTGGAAGTATTTTCCTCGACTGGCAGAATTTTTTGCGGGCCGTACGGGCCGTCCCGGGTCACCCAATCAGGCGTCGTGCACTCATCGGGAGTCACGGAGCCGTCCACCTCGCTACGCTGACCGTGTGAAGTGGTTGCGGATCCCCCGCGTGGTGGGAGTTTTGGTCTGCCTCTACCTGATCGGCATCGGGGTGGCCTTCACCGTGCTGGCCCAGGACCGGGACCGGTTCTCCGACTCGGCCGTCTCGACCCAGGGCACGGTGATCCGGATGGAGCCGGTGCCCTATGTCGGTTCCGCCCGGGACCCAGCGACCAAGGGCACCCGCCCGGCCTACGCGCCGGTGATCAGCTACCCGGTCGGTAAGAAGAAGTACGAGTACCAGCCGAGCCACGGCACCTACCGCCCTCGATGGCACGTTGGGCAGCAGGTGACCATCATCTATGACCCGTCCGACCCGGAGATCACGGCCCGGATTCGCGGTGAGGGCAAGTTCCTGCTGCCAGTGATCGCCGGCGGGTTCTACACCTGCGCATTGATCATGGGACTGGTGCTGTTCGCCACCCGAAGCATCGTGCAGACCGGTACGGGTCCGTCCAACCGGCTGCGCCCAGCAGCCTCGTCGCCCAGCACCGCCGATGGCCGGTCGCGACCCCGCCGACCGGTGACCCATCGGTGACGTGTCGGGCCGCGTCACCGTTCTGACCGGGTCGACATGGCAGACTATCTCTGGCTTGTTGACCGACAGGCAGTCACATAATGGGGAGAACAGTCGCATGACGGAGAGAAACTGGGAGCATGATCGGCGGTGATGGGGTGGCGACCAAACGGGGCAGCGCCCCGCGGTCCGCCCGCGCTGCCCGGAATCCACCGCGCTCCGATGACGAGTTCAACCCGATCTACCAGCAGTACGGGCCGCATCGGGCTGGGCTGCCCCGCTTGACGACCTATGCTCGGGAATTGTGGCATCGGCGCGCCTTCGCCGCCGAATTGTCCAAGGCCAGCATGCGAGGTGCCAACAGCAACACCTTCTTCGGTCAGGCCTGGCTGGTGCTCAACCCGCTGCTGCTGGCTGGGGTCTATTTCCTGCTGATCACCATCATCCGTTCGGGCAGCGGCCCAGAGCGGTTCACCCACCTGACCTGCGGGCTGTTCGTCTTCACCCTGTTCCAGACCGCCTGCTCGAGCGGCGCCACCTCGGTCACCGGCTCCGGCAAGCTGCTGCTGAACACCGCCTTCCCGCGGTTGCTGATCCCGTTGTCTGCGGTCCGGACCGCGTTCTTCCGGTTCCTGCCGACGGTGCCGGTCTATCTCGTTTTTCACGCCCTTTTCGGGCGCCCTTGGACCTTCAGAATGCTGTTGTCGTTGTATTTCCTACTGCTGATCATCATCTTCTCGATGGGACTGGCCGCATTCTTCGCCGCCATGCAGGTCTACTTCCGCGATACCTCGAGCTTCCTGCCCTACTTCCTGCGGCTGTGGCTTTACCTGACGCCGATCCTGTGGCTGCCCGACGCCATCAAGGGGATGGGCCCGACGGCCGAGTTCATTGTGCAGCTGAACCCGATGTTCGGGATGGTAGGCGGCTACACCCAGCTGCTGCATGACTCGCAGTACCCGACGACCTACATGTGGGTCTCGGCCACCGCCTGGGCCATCGGCGGGGCGATCGTCGGTTTTCTGTTCTTTATATCGAGGGAGCGTGAATTCGCTGTCCGCGTCATCTGAGGACACCGGTCTGGCGGTCCGGGTCAACAACGTCTCCATCACCTACCGGACCACGTTCGAGAAGAAGCCCACCCTGAAACAGGCGCTGGTCCGCTTCGGTCGCGGTCAACGCGCCGTCCACGAGGTGGAGGCGCTGAAGAGTGTCTCCTTTGAGGTGACAAACGGAACCGCGCTCGGCGTGATCGGCGCCAACGGCGCGGGCAAGTCCACCCTGCTGCGGTCCATCTCGGGCATCCTGCCGCCGAGCAGGGGATCCATTGAGGTCTGGGGGCGCGCCAGCACGCTGCTGGCCCTCGGTGTCGGGTTCAACACCCAGCTGTCCGGGCGGGAGAACATCATCCTCGGTGGCCTGGCGGCCGGGCTGTCCCGTCGTGAGGTGGACGAGCGGGCCGAGGAGATCGCCGAATGGACCGAGCTGGGTGACTTCATCGACATGCCGATGCGGACCTACTCCTCGGGCATGTCCTCGCGGGTCGGTTTTTCGGTTG
>JBBSQO010000156.1:0-5624 GCA_038244025.1 Propionibacteriales bacterium | reverse complement strand
TCCGTCGAGAAGACGTGCATCAGCTCCGCGTCCACGGTCAGGCGAACCGTGCTGCCGCGTTGCGGCGCCTTGCGGGTTGAGGAGATGCGAGCCGTGATCTGCTGAGCGTTCAGCTGCTCCTCGGTGGACAGCCCGGCCAAGGTGCCGTAGATGTAGGAGTCAGCGCCCAGCTCCTCGACGACACCGATGTCGAGGCCGATACCTTCACTTTCAGAGATGGCGAAGTTTTCCGGCCGGATTCCGATGGTGAGGTTCTTCTCGTCCTTGGCCTTGGCCAGCCACTCGCGCGGTACCGGTACGGTGTAGTCGCCCACCTGGATGCCACCTTCGCTGACCGTACCTTCGATCAGGTTCATCGCCGGTGAGCCGATGAAGCCGGCCACGAACAGGTTCCTGGGGGTGTCGTAGAGAGCCAGCGGGCTGTCGCACTGCTGCAGCTCACCGTCCTTCAGCACGGCGACCCGGTCGCCCATCGTCATAGCCTCGATCTGGTCGTGGGTGACATAGACGGTCGTGACGCCGAGCCGGGTCTGCAGGGCGGCAATCTGGGTACGCGTGGTCACCCGCAGCTTGGCGTCCAGGTTGGACAGCGGCTCATCCATCAAGAAGACCTGCGGAGAACGGACGATGGCTCGACCCATCGCGACGCGCTGACGCTGACCACCGGAGAGCGCCTTCGGCTTGCGGTTGAGAAAATCCTCCAGGCCCAGCAGCTTGGCGGCATCCAGGACCCGCTTCTGCCGCTCGTCCTTGGCAACGTTGGCCATCTTCAACGCGAAGCCCATGTTGTCGCCCACCGTCATGTGCGGGTACAGGGCGTAGTTCTGGAAGACCATCGCGATGTCCCGGTCCTTCGGCGGCAGATCGGTGACGTCCCGGTCGCCAATGTGGATGGTGCCGGCGTTCACCTCTTCTAGCCCGGCCAGCATTCGGAGCGAGGTCGACTTGCCACAGCCCGACGGGCCGACCAGGACCATGAACTCACCATCGCCGATGTCGAGGTTGAGCTTGTCGACAGCGGGGGCGTCGCCGCCCGGATACACCCGGGTTGCATCAGTGAACTTTACGGTGGCCATGCCACACTTCCTTCCACGGGCAGGTACGTGCCCGACGATCCGTAGTGGTGGAGATTGAGCTCATCCTCTCATGGGCAGGATCGACGAGCAAGCACCTGCGCTTCAGGTCTCACTTCGCACTCGATGCCTCACTTCGTCTCGATGGCGGGTTTGCCGCCACGAGGCATAGGATCGGCCCGGTCAGACCTGCGTTGCCACCGAGGAGGATCGTTGCCCATAGAGGAGCAGCTATGAAGGCCCTGGTCAAGACCGGAGCGCAGCCAGGACTGGAGCTGATAGACGTACCGGAGCCCAAGATCGGTCCCGGCGACGCGTTAGTCGCGGTCAAGCAGACCGGCATCTGCGGCACCGACCTGCACATCGACTCCTGGGACGCCTGGGCCCAAGGTGCGGTGAAGGCGCCGCTCACCATCGGCCATGAGTTTGCGGGCGAGGTGGTTGCGATCGGCTCGTCGGTGTCGGATGTCGCCGTCGGTGACATCGTCAGTGGGGAAGGGCACCTGGTCTGTGGCCGGTGCCGCAACTGCCGGGCCGGCCGGCGTCATCTGTGCATCAACACCCGCGGCCTGGGAGTCCAGCTGAACGGTGGTTTCGCCGAATATGTTGCCCTCCCGTCCGGCAACGCCTGGGTGCACCGCGACCCGGTGCCAATGGAGGTAGCGGCCATCTTTGACCCGTTCGGCAACGCGGTACATACCGCACTCGCCTTCCCCAGCCTGGGTGAGGATGTGCTGGTCACCGGCGCCGGACCCATCGGGATCATGGCGGCGATGGTGGTCAAGCATGCCGGCGCCCGGCATGTGGTGATCACCGATCTTAGCGACCGACGCCTCGAGCTGGCCGAACGGCTCGGGGTCACGCTGGGGGTGAACGCGGCTTCCTCCACCGTCGCCGAGGCGCAGCGCAAGCTCGGAATGGCTGAGGGTTTCGATGTCGGGCTGGAGATGTCCGGCAGCCCGTCGGCGCTGCGGGACATGATCGGCCAGATGACCCATGGTGGCCGGATCGCCATGCTCGGCCTGCCGTCCAGCGAGATCAGCATCGACTTCTCCACCGTGGTGCTCAACATGCTGACCATCAAGGGCATCTACGGCCGGGAGATGTACGAGACCTGGTATGCGATGTCCGTCCTGTTGCAGAGTGGGCTGGACATCTCCGGCGTGATCACCCACCGCTTCGACCACACCGACTATGCCGAGGCCTTCGCCACCGCGCGTGCTGGCGACTGTGGCAAGGTCATCATGAGCTGGGGCTGAGCCCCGCACGGAACCAGAGGAGCAGCATGTACGGCACGATCAGGGAGCAGCTCACCGCAGAGCTGGAACAGCTCAAGACCGAAGGTTTGTACAAGGCGGAGGCAGTCATCACCACCCCGCAGGCGGCCGAGATCGGCGTCGCCGGTGAGACGGTGCTCAACTTGTGCGCCAACAACTACCTGGGGCTGGCCGACCATCCAAGGATGATCACTGCCGCCAAGGAGGCGCTGGACCGGTGGGGGTTCGGGATGGCCTCGGTGCGTTTCATCTGCGGCACCACCGCCCTGCACAAGGATCTGGAGTCGCGGATCAGCGGCTTCCTCGGCACCGAGGACGCCATCTTGTACGGCTCCTGCTTCGACGCCAACGGCGGCCTGTTCGAAACCCTGCTCGGCGCCGACGATGCGGTGATCTCCGATGAGCTGAACCACGCCAGCATCATTGATGGGGTACGGCTCTGCAAGGCGCGGCGGTTCCGGTACCGGAATCGGGACATGGCCGATCTTGAGGCACAGCTGGTGGCGGCCAGGGAAGCGCGTTATCGGCTGATCGCCACCGACGGGGTGTTCTCGATGGACGGCTACCTGGCGCCGCTGGACGAGATCGTGGCGCTGGCGGACCAGCATGACGCGCTGGTGATGGTCGATGACTCCCATGCCGTCGGCTTCGTCGGTGCGACCGGAGCCGGGACGCCGGAGCTCTTCGGGGTGCAGGACAAGGTGGACATCGTCACCGGCACCCTGGGCAAGGCGCTGGGTGGTGCCAGCGGTGGCTACACCGCGGCCCGGACGGAGGTGGTCGAGATGCTGCGGCAGCGTTCCCGGCCGTACCTGTTCTCCAACTCGCTGGCCCCCTCGATTGCTGCCGCGGCCATTGCCACCCTGGACCTGCTGGAGACCTCCGGTGACCTGCTGAACCAGCTGCGGGACAACACCGCCTTCTTCCGGCAGGAGATGGGTGAGCGCGGTTTTGAGATCCCCGAGTCCGACCATCCGATTGTGCCGGTGATGATCGGGGACGCGGTGCAAGCCTCGGCGATGGCCGACCGGCTGCTCGAGGACGGCATCTATGTCCGCGCCTTCTCCTTTCCGGTGGTGCCGAAGGGCAAGGCACGGATCCGGACCCAGATGTCGGCTGCCCATTCGCGGGCCGATCTGGAGCGCGCCATTGCGGCCTTCGAGAAGGCGCGCGGTTAGCTCTTGACCGAGGACGCCTACCCCACAGAGCCTGCCGCCGATCCTGGCGAGCCGGCCGTCCCGGCAGCGGATCCGGTCGAGGAAGAGGCTGAGGAGAAGGAGTGGTGGGACGATCCGCGGATGCCGTGGAAGTCCAAGCCGGGTCGCCAAGACATTGCCTGCTGGACGGCCTTTGCGCTGACCGGTGTCTATGCGCTGGTGATGTTGCCGCTGCGGCCAGTGATCTTCGCGGCCAGTCCCTATGTGCTGGCGGGCATCACCGGATCACGTACCGCGGTGGTCACCATCGGGGCGCTGACCGCGGTTGGCGGCGGGCACTGGTGGCCAGTTGGTCTGGTGCTGGCCACGCTGGCGATCATGAAGTTCGACTGGATCTACTTCTGGGCCGGCAAGTTGTGGGGCCGCGGCCTGATCGAGATCATTGCCGGCCGGTCAGCGCGGTCCGCCCGGCGTGCGGCCAAGGCGGAGGCGTTGGCGGACAAGTACGGGCCGGTGGCCGTGCTGGCCACCTACATCCTGCCGCTGCCCAGCCCGGTGATCTATGCGGCCGTCGGCAGTGCCGGAATGCGCTGGCGGACTTTCCTGGTGCTGGATGGGATCAGCGCCTTTGGTACCCGGGTCCTCTTCATGTTCCTCGGGTACCAGATCGGCAAACCGGCCGTTCGGGTGGTCAAGGTGATCGCCGACTATTCCTGGTACCTGTCGCTGGCCATCATCGTGGGCATGATCCTGGTCTGGGCCTGGGGCCGCTGGCGGAGTCGGGGCCGGCAAGAGGGTGACCGGGACGGGTGATTCTGTCCCCGACGGAAACGGGTCACAGGTTGCAAGGATCTTAAGAAAGATCTGTTGTCTGTGACCGGTCTTGGGGGCTGCGGACCGGATCGTCAGCCGGCCACCTGCCGGAAGGCCTGGTAGGCCTCGTCGTTGAACAGGACGAACGTCACCTGGGTCACCTTGGTGTCGGTATCCCGAATCGTCTCGATAGCGATCCTGGCCGCGTCATCGATGGGCCACCTATAGATGCCGGCGGAGATCGCCGGGAATGCGATGGTGGTTGCGCCGATCTGGTCCGCCACCCGCAGCGACTCGCGATAGCAGGACGACAGCTGTTCGGACCGGTCCTCCTTCTTGGCGAACACCGGACCGACCGTGTGGATCACCCAGCGGGCCGGCAGCCGCCCGGCGGTGGTGGCCACCGCCTGCCCGGCCGGGAGCCCGCCGCGGTAGTCACCGGCACGCAATTTCTCGCAGGCTTGCAGGATCTCCGGCCCGCCGGCTCGATGGATCGCTCCGTCCACACCGCCGCCACCCAACAATGAGGAGTTGGCCGCGTTCACGATGGCATCCACCTCGACTGTGGTGATGTCCCCGCGCACAATGTTGATCTCGACCATCTGCACCTGCCCCTTACGTCGTCCAGCCGACCGCTGCCCACCCTTCCACCGAACAGAGCATCGGTCCACCGAACGCGTCACGAGGAGCGCTCCATCGGGGGAAGAGTGGAACGCTCCCGCAACAAACATAGACATTCGCCGTTGTGAACCGACTGAGAGGACGGCCCGAAGGCACGACCTGGTGCGGTTTCACCTACGGTGGTGAGTCGAGATCTATCCAGAAACGAAGGTGGCGATGATTCCCGACCGGTGGGAAACAGCGATCGAGTACGGGGTCTTGTCGGGACCGGTGCTGTTCGTGGCAGTGGCTGCTCTCGTCGTCGGAACAGTCTGGGTCATCCGCTCCCGGCGACTGGCGTCCCGCCTCGTCCTGGTGGTGGGTGCGCTGCTGTGGCCGCTGCCAGACCACCCTTTTCTCGGCCCGGTGATTTTGACACTGTCCTATGACCACGGCGTGCATGTTGCTGACCTGCTCAGCGTTCCCGCCCTAGTGCTGGCCCTGACTCTGCGGGGGCGGCCCCCCCGCGATCCCGAGGAGGCGGCGGCCGCCGCAAGTCATCCTCACGATCTGACCAAATGAGAAACGGAGCTGGTGAGGAGGCCCGAACCGCTAATCGCCATCTCTCTCCTGCGGCTAGCGACGTCGTCACGCGGTGAGTTCCCGGAGCCGCTGAACGTCGGCGCCCAACCGGTCCAACGCCG